>JBAXTC010000064.1:0-18627 GCA_037130375.1 Verrucomicrobiota bacterium
CGGAGTGTTAGCGCCGACTGCCGTCGGCGGCTACGGTTTCTTGAATCCGCCCTGGTCCGCAAAGAATCGCGAAGTCCACTGCTTGACGTATAAGACGGCGTCCCCCAACTTGACATGAAGAAACCATGAATCCTTCAACTGTTTTCAAATTCCGACCGCAACGCACCGGATTCACCCTCATCGAATTACTGGTCGTCATTGCGATTATCGCCATCCTCGCGGCGATGCTGCTGCCGGCCTTGAGCAAAGCCAAAGACAAGGCCAAGAGTATCCAGTGCCTGTCCAACATGAAACAGTGGGGACTGGCCACCGTGATGTACGCGGGCGACAACAATGACAAAATCCCCCTGTTTGGCGACGTTTTCCCCTATAGCCCGACGACGATGTGGTGGTATCAGAAACTAGCCCCTTACGTGATGAGATCGGCCGCCGCCCAAGCGGGCAACTATGAGTCGCTCAGCGCGGATATCCGCAAATGCCCGGCGGGCAGCGTGGGACCGCCGCCGCTTTCCGGTCCGGCGGTGGCCGCTTACAAGGAGTGGAACTGCTGGATTGGCGTGTATTACGGAGCTTTTGGAAACCCGCTCACGGGCTCCTTCTTCTACGGAAACGACATGAAACCAGTCAGCGCCTCGCGAATCAAGAAACCCGCCGATGCCCTGATGTTCTTGGACACCGTAACGCATTATGTTTACTCGCCGCAGTCCTGGGCCTTTGACATGGACCTTAACAAAGACGGAATGCCCGACAGTTCCGGCGGCGTTTACGCTGGCGAATATTCCTTTAATAATGCCCGCCCCACGGTTCACAACAACAGCGCCAACGTCACGCTGTTGGACGGACATGCTGAGCGCGTGCCTTTCAAGAAGCTCTGGGATTGGCGAAACAACCGCATTACTCATTCGTTTTGGTATTTGGAAGATTGAGGCGGCGCCAGGCTATGCGCAGAGCGAAACGTTCAAACCCAGCGCCCTTATGCCTGCCACAGAATTTGTGCGGCTTTTCAGCGACAAACCGCCGGCTGCAATCGAGAAGAAACAATGAAGGAATTCAAGACACTGATATTCTCCCGTGCCCGAAGTGGCGCGGTGTGTTCGATTCTGACACTTCTTGCCGCTGGCCTGCTCGGCCCGCAGCTCCCGACGGCAGCGCATGGCCTTTTGGCCACTTATGTTCAGCATGGCGTCCGATTGAAAGTGGGCGCGGAGCACATTGACCTCACCTTGGACCTGACCTTCTTCGAAGAGCCATCGGCCCGGGAGCGGACAGTGATGGATGCCGATGCCAATGGGCACATTACCCGATCCGAAGTGGATGCCTATCTGAAGAAACTTGCGCCCGAAATGCTCAAGCAAGTGAAGCTGAGCGTCGCTGGTCACGAAGTGCCACTCATTCCGCTTTATGATCCGGAGATTGATCTATCCAGCGACCAAATGATAGCGACGGCGCATCACCGGTTGCGCTTGTATTTCTTCGCGGCCACGCCAGTGGGATTGGGAACGGATGACGAAATTCTGATCGAGGACCAGCTCTGGCCGGAAACGAAATCATTAGGAACGCCGCAGGCCGAAGGCAGCGACGGTTGCACGATGTTGCCGGAAATCTCGATTCGTTCAAACGCTGCGGCGGCGACCGTGCGCGAGTCACGCAGGTTCAAGTTTCGCTGTGTAAAACCGCCAATTCCAAAATCCGCGGCTGCCGCCAATGCGCACAGTCCCAGGACGCTGCAACCCAAACCCGCAACTCCATGAACTTACGCCGGTTGTCACTTCTCATTTTGATTTTGCTGACGATGACGCTTGCTGGGCCATCGCAGGCTCGGGCTGCCGACGCGAAATCCCTATCACCTAACGGTGTGGTGGATTTTGCCAGCAAACTCGCCCGAGATCACCGGAACCTCTTCAGTCCGGAGAAACGCGCGGATTTAGGGGCGCTGAATCGCGAGTTGCGTACTGCGCAACAAGCCCTCCGTCAGGCGCGGACGGACGAAGCACGCAACGCCGCCGTGGCGCGCGGTGCGGCCGCCGCCGAGCAATTGCTCGCCACAGTGAGGGCTTGCGAGCGAATCATTCGGCTGGACCTGACCCGTCCGCAACCCGTGCTGGTGCAGTTGAAGCCTTATGAAGTGCCGGGCGACACGGGCGTGTTGTTGTTCGAAGTCGTGACGGGCGCCAACGAGCTGACTTACGGCACGACGAATTTCGATTTCGAGGAACTGCCGGAGTTCGCTCTGCCCGCGCCTTTGGTCGTGTCGTCCAATGGCACGACTTACTTTCTGATTGGGTTGGAACATGTGCCGGCAGGTCGCACTTCCTTTCTCTTTGAGATCAGCCAGCAGCCGGGTCAGACGCCGGTGCGACATTTGATGGAACTCACCACGCCAGTGCCGGGACGGTTGAAACTGACCGTGGTTGCGGACGACACCGGCAAACCGGTGCCGGCCATGGTGCAATTGTTGTGGCAGGTGGATGGACGGGTTCATCAGCCCGGCAACGGCATCGAGTTTGCGCCGCAGTTTGAAAGCCTCGGCAGTCCCACCGGCGCGCGAAAAGCCAATCTTCCTGGTCCGCTGAACGAAGCATTCTGGTGCATGCCTGGCCCGGTGGACATGCCACTGTCGCCCGGTCAATGGCGGATCGGCGCGCGCCGTGGCGTCGAATACGAGGCCGTCTTCGAGGACATCACCGTTCGGTCGGGTGAAACCGTCGCACGCGAGTTAAAACCAAGACGCTGGGTGGACATGCGGAAGCGCGGTTGGTGGTCGGGCGATGATCACGTGCATTGCCGGATTCTCTCGGATGAGGACGCGCAGCGATTGATGGCTTGGGTGAAGGCGGAGGACATTCATCTCGCGAATGTGGTGAAGATGGGCGACATCTACCGCACTTTCTTCGAGCAACGCGGTTTCGGCCCAGCCTACCGCGTCGTGGACGGGCAATTTACGCTCGTTCCCGGCCAGGAATGTCCGCGCACCCACGAGCAGATCGGTCACACGCTGGCCATGAACATCACCAGCATGGTGCGCAATCCCGACCGGTATTTTCTCTATGATGAAGTCTTCGATGCCGTCCACGCGCAAGGCGGCCTCAGCGGCTACGCGCACGGGAACAGCGGAATCTTCAGCGTCCATCGCGACATGAGCCTGAACGTGCCCCGCCAGAAAGTGGACTTCATCGAGATTCTTCAGTTCAACGAACTCGGCACCGAGCTTTACTATGACTTCCTTAACCTCGGCTGTAAACTCACCGCCTCGGCCGGTTCGGACGTGCCGTGGGGCGGCACGATTGGAGAGGTGCGGGCGTATGCGTTTCTCGGAAAGAAATCCTTCACGGCGGATGCCTGGTTCGATGCCTTCCGCCGTGGACGCACCTTTACCACTAGCGGACCGATGCTCGAATTCAGCGTTGACCAAGCGTTGCCGGGCGATGAACTCAAAATCACATCCGACCGCCAGCTCCGCATCCGTGCCCGGGCGTGGGGCGATCCGAAACACATGTCACCCGTGAAACTTGAAATCATGCGGCATGGCAACATCATTCGTAGTGCCGAGTCGCAGGACCCGAAACGACCCGAGGTTCAGCTCGACTTCACTGTGCCGGCTGGACACGGCTGCTGGATCGCCGCGCGCGCGCGCGCCGGCGACGGGACGAGCGCGCACACGACGCCGGTATATGTCGTGCGCGAGGGATTTCGCTTCTGGAAACTCGAGGGGTTGGACGAATTGATCGCCAAAAGACTGGCCAGCCTGCTCGAAATCGAACAACTGGTCACCGAGGCGCGCCATCCCCAAAAGGAAGTAGAGTTCAGAGGCATCGTTGACCAGAAACAACTCGTGAACCAGGGCGGCGCGTTGCTCGAACGCGTGACCCAGGCGCGGAAGCTTTACGAAGAGTTGCGTGAGACGGCGAGGAAGGAACGCGCCGCCGGGAGAGCGGTCGATCGTTGATCCTCCAGCACTCGCATTTCGCTATGGCCCACCTTGAACCAGCAAAAACAAACTGTTACATGATATGAAAAATAACTTCCTCATCCGTTCCACCTTCGCCGCAACCATTGGTTGCGCCTTGCTGACGCACTCGGCCGCCCGCGCCGACGACCTGGTCAAAGCTAAAGATGGCTCCGGCGTGATTGGCTACAAGGACACGCCCAAGCTGCCGTGGTGCGACTGGCTGGTGCATGATCCCGATCGGCCAGCACCAATACGCATCAACCCGGGGCCAGCCGGTCCGCCGGCACCCATACCGGCCGATGCCATCGTGCTGTTCGATGGCAAAGCACAGGACCCCTGGCGTTCGGCGGTCACGGTTGCCCAGTGCGCTTTCGCAACGTCTGGGTTCGCCCGCTGTGACGCAAAGGCATAAAATGCAACCGAAGTTGGCTGTCTCGCTGGCCGTTCTATCCCTGGCCGTTTTGCTGTTCTTTGATGACGCGGGGATGGCGGACACACAGAAAACAGGCGCTGCTCCAAAACAACCTGACCGCATAACTTGTGTTGACGTGTTCTGGACGACGTGATCACCATTGCGTACGCGCGTGAGACCGCCAAGAAGCCTTGAGTCAACCAGCCCGGTGCGGAAGCGATTTAATAACCACATGAATTTGATAGACGTCTTCCAACAATGCCGAGGTTGGCTGGCACTTGCCGTGGCGCTGGGGATCGGGGGGGCGCGTTCACACGCGGAAGCAGATCGGCCAATCGAGCTCGAAAACCAGTATGTGAAACATGTCATCCGGGCGGATGGCGCGAATTCCGCCTTCATTGACAAACAGTCGGGCACGGATTACTGCGACCACCAGCGGATCGTGAAGTTTGCCAGATTGAAAAAGGCCGGGAAGGAATATGCGGCGACGCAGGCAACCTATGCCGACGGCAAACTCCAGGTGCATTTTGGCGAATCCGGCGTAACGGTGGTAATCGGAGTCGCCGCTGAGAAACGGTATTTTACCTTCGAGGTTTTGTCAGTGAGTGATGCGGCGGTGGAGGAACTGGTATTCCTGGATGTGGCGCTGAACAGCCCGGGATCATTGGCGGATAAGTTCCAAGCCTGCACGCTGGCCTTGAATATCAAGACGGACATCAATGATCTCCCCGGCCCGAGCCGGCGCCTGCTCGCGGCCTGTTTTCCCAGGCCCGGTTTAGTGGGCGCCAAGGCTGCCATTTTGGGCTGCCCGCCGGGCGAACTTCGCAATGTCATGAAGGAAGCCGTCCGCGCAGCCAAAGACCTGCCGCAGACGGATCGTGGGGGACCGTGGGCGCTCGATTCCGCCGCCAATCGAGGTTCATACCTGATTGATTATCCGGGCTCCA
The DNA here is from genome assembly GCA_037130375.1 of Verrucomicrobiota bacterium. Classification (GTDB taxonomy): domain Bacteria; phylum Verrucomicrobiota; class Verrucomicrobiia; order Limisphaerales; family UBA8199; genus JAPLUA01. Next base: position 5,309 of record JBAXTC010000064.1, read on the forward strand.
TCTCGGAGAAGAACGTGGACAAATGGATCGCCACCGCGAAGGGAATCGGCGCCAAACAGATTGATTTTCACACCGGGCATACGTTGCGGTTTGGAGATTATGAGCCGGATGCGGCAATTTATCCCAAGGGTTTGGACAGCTTAAAAGCGGTGATCGCCAAACTTCATGCGGCAGGGATCGCAGCGGGCCTCCACACTTATGCTTTCTATGTTGCCAAAAACAGCAAGTGGGTGACACCGGTGCCGGACCAGCGGCTCGGGAAAGCTGCAACTTTTACCCTGGTGTCGGCCCTGATCGAAACGGACAAGACCCTGACCGTGGCGGAAACCACCAAGGAAATGTCCACGCTGACGGGCTTTCAGGTGCGCAACAGTGTGACGCTGCAGATTGACGATGAATTGATCACCTACAGCGGCATCAACAAGGAACCACCATACGCTTTCACCGGCTGTCAGCGCGGCGCCCACGGCACGAAAGCGGCGAAGCATGAGCCGGCCACCAAGGTTCACCATTTGAAGGAATGTTTCGGGCTGTTCACCCCCGACGGCGATTCGACCCTGTTCGAGGAAGTGGCCGATCGCACGGCGGAGGTGTACAACACCTGCGGGTTTGACATGATTTATCTGGACGCACTGGATGGAGCGGACGTTCTGGGGCACTGGCCAAACGGCTGGAAATATTATGCCGCAAAATTCGTTTATCGCCTTGGCCAGGGGCTGAAGCAGCCGGCGATCATGGAGATGAGCACCTTTGACCATCACCTCTGGTTTGCCCGTTCCCGGGTCGGGGCCTGGGATGCGCCTTCAAAAGGATACAAGCGGTTTATTGACCAGCATTTTCTGGAGAACAAAAACAGCCGGCAGAATCTGCTGCCGGCCAACCTCGGCTGGTGGTGCATCTTTGACTGGGCGCCGAAGGACCGGATCCGGACGTTCTCGGATGACCTGGAATACCTCATGTGCAAGGCCATCGCGGGCGACCACAGTCTCTCCTGGCTGATGGGCTTCGAGCCGGAGACGTTTGAGAAATCCTATAACGCCCGACGTCTGGGGGCGCTCGTCAAGCAGTACGAGGAATTGCGCCTGGCGAATTATTTCCCGCCCGCCGTCCGCGAAAAACTCGGCGCCCCGGATAGCGATTTCACTTTGGAGAAAACGGCGGCCGGGCAGTGGCAGTTCCGCCCCGTCCGGCACGACGTCCATAAAGTTCTGGGCCTGGATGAAAACAGCAACCGATGGAAAGTGGATAACAAGTTCCACAAACAACCGCTGAAGGTGAGAATCGAGGCGCTTCTGTCAATGTCGCTTTATGAAGGCAACGGAGAAGTGCTGGCGACATTTGCTGCCACCAATGAGTTCAGCCAGGTGCAGGCCGCCGAAGGCGTTTCCTGCTCCTTACAGAGCGTCTCGACTCCCGTCAAGGCGGGCGCAGCCAGCGGCTGCTTTGTCGCCAAGAGCGACAAGACCAATACGTTCTGCGCCTGGGCGATGGCGGACAAGAAATTCTCGAAGCCCGTCAGCCTGCTGGAAAAAGGATTCGGCGTCTGGATTCATGGCGATGGCAAAGGGGAAGTGCTTAACTTCCAATGGCGAGCACCGGAGCACCTCAGCGGCGGCTTGAGTGAACATTACACCGTTATTGATTTTACCGGCTGGCGGTATTTCGAGTTTGTCGAGCCGGAGTCCGACCGGTTGATGGATTACGGCTGGCCCTATCTTTACGCGAACCCAGACAAGGAATTTGGCAGTGCTGAGAGCATTCAACGCTTTAACCGATTTGCCGGAACATTCTGGGTCGATTACGGAAAACTCGATTCCCTTAAACTTTGGTACAACCATCTGCCCCAAGGGCAAGAAGTGAAATGCTACCTGAGTCCCATCAAAGCCCTGCCGCATATAAAAGCGAAGTTGGTAAATCCCTCAATCGAAATTGGCGGCCAGACCATTACCCTGCCCACCACGCTGGAAAGCGGCAGTTATTTGGAATTCCGCTCCCAGACCGATTGCAAGGTTTACGATGCCAAGGGTGAACTGATTGGCGAGATCAAGCCGCAGGGAAATGTTCCGCAACTCGAACCCGGAAACAATGCCGTGCGGTTTAGCTACGATGTTTCACCAGGAGCCAGCGCCCGGGCCAATGTGACCATCATCAGCCAGGACGATACACTTGTCGGCGAATGATCCGGATGCGCCCCAATCTTTTAGAAAGGAACGGCAAGAAGCAGTTTGCAGTCCTGCCGTACGAGGAATTCGTCGCGATGCAGCAACGACTGGAAGACTTGGAGGATTTGACGACGTTGCGCAAAGCCAAGCATGCCGAAGGTGGAAAACGATCAATCCTGCTCGCCGAAGCCAAACGCAAATTGGGTCTTAGTTGACGAAGCGGCGTCTTTCTCGGACGGGCAGAAGAGGGCAACTCTCACGGACATTACAAAAGTGCGAACCTTTTGTACGCAACAAAACAGCTTTTCGGGTGTCTGTTTGGGAATATGCAAATTCAGGAAACGAAGCCACTGCATCCCCTGGCGGAAGGGCAAATGTGGAAACTTGAGCACGGTTACCTTCATATCGTTGAACTGAGCAAGCGACTGGTTCAATACAAGATTCTGCGGCAGTTGCACCAACATGTGGCAACTTCAAGGCTGATCGGCATTGTGGAGTTGATTATCTTCCTGAGGCACAACGAGGCTGAGTTGATGATGAATGCAACACATCAGGGCTGATGCCAACTTCGGTAAAAGCGCCGCCCAAAAGCTGTGGCTTCGTTGTCCACGAAGTTCTCCACGCTGCTGGATGCGATGTTCGTAGAAATGCCGGACCAGTTCACGAGGTTGGTTGAAGCTTGGATGACGTAAGTTGCCCCCACTACCAGGTTGCTCAGCGTGAACTGAAAAGCGCCACCTTGCAGTTGCAGCGGGTCAATCAGTGTGGCGGGCGTTGGCTGCGTTGGGGTTGCCGGCCAGACAACGATGGTTCCGGTCATGCCGAAGATGTAAAATGTGCTGTCCCGATAATTGAAAGTTCCCGTGACTGGAAACATTAGCCGTGCGCTCTCATCGATATCAAGCATCCCTGAGTTCCAATATCCTGCGCAAACGGAATCGTGCAGGTAATAACTCCAGTCATGGTTCACCCACGTCACGATGTCGCCCACTTGGATTTCGAGGTGGGCGGGAGAGAACTTCCAGTCGGAGGTCATCTCGACGGTGTAATCGGTGGCTGTGGCGGATTGTTCGACACAGAAAGCAAATACATGGAGCCAGCATATCGTGATAATGTTGATAAGGTATGAGGCTTTGTTCATAAGCGTTTTCGATTCTCATTTTCCATTCTGGCTTGTTCCTTATCAGTTTGACGGTAGATGGACAAGAACCATCCGAACCGAAACCTTGCGCGGCGGTCGGGGCAAGGACGATCAGACCCGGCAGCTCAACCGCTCGTTCAAGCAGTTGTTGGAACTGTGGAATCGAATAGTCAGCGGCAGCCGAAGCCGTGCGAGAAGACCCTCAAAGCCGAGTTGACCAGTGGATTGGCGGCGGGCTCCACCGACTCTGTTTGAGCGCCTCGAAACACGGGGGTGGCAACAGAAATGGGGCCGGGGAGAAAAAACCTTAAAAACAGGGCTTGCCAAGTCAGCGAAGCAAGTTTACGCTCTGGCCTCTTTTTGGGGTAACCCTTGAGGGGGAGCGGTTCGCATAACGCGGCCGCACCCAGGACAATGATGATTTATGGCAGTTAAAATTCGTTTGAAGCGAGTCGGGGCGAAGAACAAGCCTGCGTTCCGCATAGTTGTGGCTGATGGCCGCAGTCCGCGCGATGGCAAGTTCATCGAGGAACTGGGCACGTATCTGCCACGGAAGAAGAGTGACAACTTCACCTTGGATCTCGATCGGGCCAAGTACTGGGTGAGCAAAGGCGCACAGCCGAGTGAGACTGTGGCCAGCTTCATCAAGAAAGCGGTTAAGGCCGCGGCCGCCGCGGCGTCAACCTAAGGCGAAGGTTGCCGGCTTATGCAAGCCTTTCTCGAATACGTCGTCAAAGGGTTGGTGCAACACCCGGAAGAGGTGACCATCACGCCCGTCGAGCGCGAAGGGACGACGGTTTACGAGTTGCGCCTGCACACCGAGGACGTCGGGAGAATCATTGGCCGGCAAGGAATGACGATCAATGCGATCCGGTCCCTGTTGCTGGCAGGCAGCGCGAAAAAGGGTTTGCGCTGCACCTTGGAAATCGTCGAAGAAAAGCCAGCCGGATAACGGGTTGGGGAGTGCAAGCTTCAGCTTGTTTTTGGGGGGAAGGTTTCCTCCGTTAATGCAAGCTGAGGCTTGAACTCGGGCGAGTAGATGAAAATCGACGTGCTCACATTGTTTCCCGCGATGTTTGCGGGGCCGCTGGACGAAAGTATCATCAAGCGGGCGCGGGAATCGGGGCGGTTGGATTTGGCGATCCATAATCTGCGCGATTACGCGCATGACCGTCACAAAACGGTCGATGATCGGCCTTTTGGCGGCGGACCGGGCATGTTATTCAAGCCCGAACCGATCTTTGAAGCGGTAGAAAAGCTGACGCGGGAAGACACACGAGTGATTCTGCTGTCGCCCGCGGGCCGGACCTTTAATCAGGCGGTCGCTCGCGAGCTGGCTGGGCTGGGGCATCTGCTCCTGGTCTCAGGTCACTACGAAGGCTTTGACGAGCGTGTGCGGGAACAGTTAGCGGACGATGAGTTGTCGATTGGCGACTATGTCCTGACCAACGGCGCGCTGCCGGTGATGGTGATCATCGATGCGGTGACCCGTTTGTTGCCGGGCGTGCTGGGCGATGAACAAAGCGCCCACCAGGATTCATTCAGCCACGGGCTGCTCGAATATCCGCAATACACGCGACCGGCTGACTTTCGCGGCATGAAGGTTCCGGAAGTGTTGCTCTCGGGCAACCATGCGGAAATCGCACGCTGGCAGGCTGAACAGGCCCGACTGCGAACAAAAGAACGCAGGCCGGATCTGCTGCAGGGAACGGATTGATGGATTGATGGATTGATGGAGTAGTGGAGTAGTGGAGTAGTGGGATATTCCCATTGCGTCACGAGACCCATGCTCCATTGACCGGAACAGTCATTTTATGAATCAGGCATTACTTGATAAAATTGAATCGGAACAGTTTCGCAAAAACGCCGCAGATTTCGGCGTCGGCGATACCGTGCGGGTCCATACGAAAGTGGTTGAAGGCGACAAAGAGCGCATTCAGATTTTTGGCGGGGTGGTGATTGGCCGCCGAGGACATGGTTTGAACGAGATGTTCACCGTTCGCCGCATTAGTTACGGCGAAGGTGTCGAGCGCGTTTTCCCCCTGCACTCGCCCCGCGTCGAGAAGGTGGAAGTGGAACGTAAAGGCTCGGTGCGCCGCGCCAAGCTGACTTATCTGCGCAAGCGTCTCGGCAGGGGCGCAACGCTGGTGAAAGAAAAGGAAGGCCGTGTCGCGCCCACCGCCACACCGGCAAAGGCACCCGCACCCGCACCCGCACCCGCACCTGCACCTGCATCTGCACCGGCGGCAGCGGCCAGCGTTTGATCGGCTGAACCGTTATTTCAAAAAGCGAGGCCGAGGCCTCGCTTTTTTTATCGTCCTAAAAACCTCGAAGCGGACGATCTGAATCGCAGGTTTCAGTTTGAAGGCGGGGGCAATCAACCGCGGTTGCCAGTCAAGCAGCCTGCGACCTGGGTTGTCGTGACCATCTTTTCCTCGCGTGTCGCCAGTTTCTTTATTTTGGCCATCAGTTCGCCCGCCGGGTTCCGCTCCAGTTTGATGGTGTGGGACGCTTTGAGTTCCTGAGCACGTTTGAATTGCTTGTCTGATTTGGCTGGAGTAAGCGAATAATCCAGAGCCAGACCGGCAAATCGCAAGTCCTGAATCAGCTTCAATGAGGCGGTGCGCAGAGTTTCGTCCTCGATCAAGCAGAACGCGTCGAGGGCGGAGTCTAATTTCGGCATTAATTGGCGCGCCTTCAGCAGTTCCAGCAGCACCACGTCGCCCATGCCGAAGCCCAGAGCGGGCAGGTTGACTTTGCCGCCGCTGATGAGCTTCACCAGGTTGTCGTAGCGGCCGCCTCCGGCGATCGCCCGAAACTCGCCCTTGCGATCGAACGCTTCAAAAACGATGCCCGTGTAGTAGGCCAGGCCCCGAATAACGTGGTAATCAATCTTCACGTAATGGCCCAGCTCGCGCGCGGCAAGGTTGCTCAAAATCGCGCCCAGTTCGGATGTAGGCTCCGCCTTTTCAATGAAAGCCAACACTTCGCTTCGAGAAAACCCCATCCGGCCCAGCTTTTCATCGCTTTGCTCCGGCGCCTCGCGATCGAGTTTGTCGATGACTTGAAAAAACTCGTATTCCTTCTCCGGGTCGCCCTGGCGCCGCACAAAAAAATCGTGCCATGCGTTGCGGCTGCTCAGGCGAATGACGAAATCCGCTTCGGTCAATCCAAACGAGCGGAGAGTATCGATCAGGAACGCGATCAACTCGGCATCCGCCGACGGGTCGCTTTCGCCGATAATATCTGCGTTGAACTGGAAGTGCTCGCGGAGACGTCCTTTTTGCTGACGCTCGTACCGGAAGAGCTGGGGAATGGCGAACCATTTGACCGGTTTCTTGTAGCTGCGCTCGTAGGTGGAGATCATCCGGGCCAGGGTCGGCGTCATTTCCGGCCGCAGAGACACCTCGCGCCCACCTTTGTCCGTGAAATTATAGAGTTGGCCGACAATTTCCTCGCCGCTTTTGGTGGTGAATAATTCCAGCGGTTCAACTGGCGGGCCGTCGTATTCACGGAAGCCATAGCGTCGAGCCATGCCACGCCACTTGTCGAAAATGTGCTGCCGCATTTCGGCACTCCACAGGTCCGGCTGCGGCAGCGGTTCGGGATAAAAATCACGAAACCCGGGCAAACGATCCATAAAGCAAGCCGCCAGCAAAGTCCAGCGGCGGTGGCGGTCACTTCTTACGTCGTTGGCCAGAAGCTCTGGAAGGGAGTTTGGTGGGGAGCTTGAGAACCTCCGCCCGCATTTCCTTGCCGGACTTGAATTTGACGACCGACCGTTCGGGAATCGGGATCTCGGTTTTGGGCGTATTGGGGTTGCGACCGGTGCGCGCTTTGCGCACTTTCACCTCGAAGACACCGAAGTTACGGAGTTCGACTTTATAACCTTTGGCCAAGGCCCCGGTAATACCATCCAGCGTCCGCTGGACTATATCCAGAACCTGCTGCTGGCTGAGTGACACCAGCTCGAACCTCTTCTTTGGTTGCTTGGTTGGTTGCTTGTTCTTGGCCTGTTTGCTTTGCTCCAGGTTCTGTTGTTTCAGGTTCTCTTTTTCCAGTATCTCCTGCTCCCAGTTGATTGCCTCGGCGATCTGGATTACTAAGTCACGCTTTGTCAGAGTCATAAATAATGCAGTTAGGGGCTAACGTCCCGTTAATGGCATTCTGTATAACCCCCGTCGCCACAACGGTCAAGTGCCAAATTTGCCAACAAGTCTCACTTTGGGGAGCAGTGTGGGGCAGATCTCTTGCTCTGGCTCCTGCTCTTGCTCTTGCTCTTGCTCTTGCCCTGCACGGAGTCGGAGACTCCGTGGACCGGCAGGTCGGAGACCTGCCCTACGCCCGGTCAAGATGAGGATTGCTGCAATTCTTCGGCGGTCCGTTGGACCAACTCCCAGGCTTGGCGGACGTGGGGGGCTTCGGTGTTGGTTTGCCCGACGCACAGCCGCAAGGTGTACCGGCCATTCAAGACTGTGTGCGTCAGATAGAGCTTTCCGCTTTGGTTGATTCGGTCCAACAGCCGCCGGTTGAAGTCATCCCCGGCGCGGTGAGCAAAGCAAATCAAATTGAGAGGTGCGGGCGCGGCCAGTTGGAAATCCGCTGATGCCTTGATCCACTGGGCAAACTCCTGTGCCAGTTGCACATGACGGCGAACATGGTGTTGCAGGCCCTCCACGCCGTAATGGCGGATGACAAACCAGAGTTTGAGCGCGCGGAAACGGCGGCCCAGGGGAACCTGCCAGTCGCGATAGTCGATCACCGCGCCGGACTCGGTGGCTTTGTTGCGGAGGTATTCCGGCAATACGCTGAGCGCTTTAATGAGGGCCGCACGGTCCGCCACATAAAAGCAATCGCAGTCGAAATTGGTGAACATCCATTTATGGGGGTTGAAGGCATAGGAATCGGCCAATTCCAATCCGTGGTGCAGGTATCGGAACTCGGGGCAGAGAGCCGCCGTTCCGCTCATCGCGCCGTCCACATGCAGCCAAAGGCCGTGCTCGCGGCAAATCCGGCCAATCTCGGGCAACGGGTCGATCCCGTTCGAGGAGGTCGTGCCGACGGTCGCCGATACAAAGCACGGCTTCAGGCCGGCCTTGAGATCGCGGACGATTTGGTCTGCCAGCACATTGGCGCGCATTCCGAATCGCTCATCGACTTCGATCTGCCTCAGATTCGCCCGGCCCAAGCCGGCAATCTTCACCGCCTTTTCGACGGAGGAATGCGCCTGAGTGGATGTATAGGCCACCAGGCGAGCGTCGCCCCCCCGTTCGTTGGATTGGAAGCTTGTGGCACGTTCGCGCGCAGCGAGCAGGGCGCAGAGCACAGCACTGGAAGCAGAGTCCTGTATGACGCCGCCGCCGGCGCCACCCGACTTGAACTGGTGAGGCAACTCCAGCATGCTGGCCATCCAGTCCAGCATGTGCGTTTCCAGTTCGGTGCAGGCCGGGCTGGTGGCCCAGAGCATGCCTTGAACTCCCAGGCCCGCAGAAAGCAGTTCACCCAGGATGGATGGCCCGGAGTTGTTGGCCGGGAAAAAAGCGAAGAAGTTCGGGGATTGCCAATGCGTAATTCCAGGCAGAATCAGTTTATCGACGTCTGCCAGGATGGCGTCGAAGGGTTCACCCTGCCGGGGCGGTTCCGGCGGCAGCGAAGCCCGCACCTGGCCCGGTTGAACCGGCGCCACCACAGGCAGCGATTCGACGCGCCGCTGGTAGTCCGCGATCCAATCCACCATAGCATAGCCCCAGCGGCGGAATTCATCCGGGGTCATGTGAAAACTGGCATCTTGTGACATAACGAGGGAAGATTACGGCAGGAGATTCAAGTTGCGAGCTTTTCGTATGTGCTCATTTTTTGTGGAAGATTCAGCGTTTCTTGCACAGGTTTGACCAGGGACCGGCTTATTAACGCCTACGAACGCACTGGCTTATTGACACTTCCCTGGTTTTTGCTAGATTCGGCGGACTGTTTCTGAGGAATCGATCCGGCGGAACCTTATTATTAATGACTGATACTGATTACTAAGAATTGTTTTATGGCAAAAGCAGCAAAATACGTTTATCTATTTGGCAACAAGAAGGCTGACGGCAACGGCAGCATGAAGCCGCTTCTGGGCGGCAAAGGCGCAAACCTGGCGGAGATGAGCCGCATTGGCTTGCCCGTGCCTCCGGGGTTCACGGTTACCACGGAAGTTTGCACTTATTATTACGACAACAAGAAGACCTACCCCAAGAGCCTTGATGCGGAGGTCAAGGCGGGCGTGGCATTCATCGAGAAGATCATGGACACGAAGTTCGGTGACAAGACGGCTATGCCGCTGCTCGTCTCCGTCCGCTCCGGTGCGCGCGACTCGATGCCCGGGATGATGGACACGATTCTGAACCTGGGTCTGAACGACAAAACGGTGCTGGCGCTGGTTGCCGCAACCAAGAACGAGCGATTCGCCTGGGATTGCTATCGTCGATTTGTGCAGATGTATGGCGATGTCGTGATGGGCGTCCAGAAGGGCAAGGACGAAGATCACGAGCCGTTTGAAGTGGTGATCCACAGTTTCAAACACGAGAAGTATCACGCGGAGATCGAAGACTCGAAGCTTACCGCTGCCGACCAGCAGGAACTGGTCGTCCGTTTCAAAGCGCTGATCAACGAGCGCACCGGCAAGGAGTTCCCGCAAGATCCGTGGAAGCAGCTCTGGGGCGCTGCCGGCGCCGTGTTCGGCTCGTGGATGAACGACCGCGCCATCGTGTATCGCCGCAAGTACGGCATCCCCTCCGAGTGGGGAACAGCCGTCAGTGTGCAGGCCATGGTCTATGGCAACACCGGTGACACGTCCGGTTCCGGCGTTGCGTTCACCCGCAACCCGGCCAACGGCACGAAGGAGTTTTACGGCGAGTTCCTCATCAACGCCCAGGGCGAAGATGTCGTTGCCGGCGTGCGCACGCCCGAACCCGTGGCACAGCTCGCCAAAGAGATGCCCGCTGCCTATACCGAGCTCGACAATATCCGCGGCACGCTGGAGACGCACTTCAAGGACGTGCAAGACTTCGAGTTCACGATTCAGGACGGGAAGGTGTTCATGCTCCAGACGCGCAACGGCAAGCGCACGGCGATGGCCGCGCTCAAGTTCTCCATGGACATGTGCAAGGAGAAGCTCATTGATTGGAAGACCGCCATCAGGCGCAACCCCGCCGATCAGCTTGACCAACTCCTCGCGCCGATCTTCGAAGCGAAAGCCGAGCAGGCTGCCAAAGTCATCGCCAGGGGCCTGCCCGCCGGTCCGGGCGCCGCTTCCGGCAAAGTTTATCTGAACGCTGACCGCGCCGATGCGGCCGCTGCCAAGGGCGAGAAAGTTCTCCTCGTGCGCAACGAAACCACGCCTGAGGATCTCCGTGGCATGATCGCCTCCGAAGGCATCCTTACCGCCAAAGGTGGCGTCAGTTCACATGCGGCGCTGGTCGCGCGGCAGATGGGCAAAGTTTGCATCTGCGGCGCTGGCACGCTCCAGATTGATTACGCCACCAAGACTCTGACGGCGGACGGCGTAACATACAAGGAAGGCGACTTCCTCTCCATCAACGGCACGGTTGGCAACGTCTATGCCGGCCAGCTTCCGACCGCAGCCTCCGAGATCGTTCAGGTGCTTGTCGAGAAAACACTCGATGGCAAGAAGAGCGAGACTTACGGAATGTATGCCACCTTGATGAACTGGTGCTCGAAGGTCACCAAACTTCAGGTCCGCACCAACGCCGACACTCCCGAGCAGGCGGAAAACGCCATGGCGTTTGGCGCCACCGGCATCGGTCTCACGCGCACCGAACACATGTTCTTCGAGGGCAACCGGATTGACTCGATGCGCGAGATGATCCTCGCGGAGACCGTCGAGGCCCGCAAGGCCGCGCTCGCCAAACTTCTGCCTTACCAGAAGGCGGACTTCGTCGGCATCTTCAAGGCCCTGAAGGGCTTCCCGGCCACTATCCGTTTTCTCGATCCGCCGCTGCACGAATTCCTCCCGCACGAGGACAAGGCGCAGCAGGATCTTGCAGACAAGATGGGCGTGCCCGTAGCGAAGATTAAGCGGCGCGTGAAGGAACTGCACGAGTTTAACCCGATGCTCGGCTTTCGCGGCTGCCGTCTGGGGATCGTTCATAGCGAAATCTCCGAAATGCAGGCCCGCGCCATCTTTGAGGCCGCCGCCGAAGTTCAGAAAGCCGGCATCAAGGTGAAGCCCGAAGTCATGATCCCGCTCGTCGGGTTCAAGAAGGAGCTCGATCTCCAGGTCGCAGTGGTTCACGCCGCCGCCAAGGCCGTCATGGCCGAACAGAAGGTGAAGCTCAGCTACATGGTCGGCACGATGATCGAAATCCCTCGCGGCGCGCTGACTGCCGATGAGATCGCCCAGACTGCCGAGTTCTTCAGCTTCGGCACCAACGACCTCACCCAGACCTGCTTGGGCATGAGCCGCGACGATTCCGGCAGCTTCCTGCCGCCCTATGCCGAACTGGAAATCATCAAGACCAACCCGTTCGCCTCGATTGACCAGAGCGGGGTTGGCGAGTTGATGAAGATCGCGGTGGAGAAGGGCAACGCCGCACGTCCCGGAATCAAGCTGGGCATTTGCGGCGAACACGGCGGCGACCCCGCCAGCGTGAAGTTCTGTCATCGCCTCGGGCTGACCTACGTTAGCTGCTCGCCGTTCCGCGTGCCCGTGGCGCGGTTGGCCGCGGCCCAGGCCGCCTTGGAGGAAGAAGCCGGCGCGCAGGCCAAAGGCGCGCAGAAGCCGGCGAAGGCGAAACGCTAGAGCGAGCGTCTAAATCGCTCATTCAATTCAAGGCCGCCCCGTGAAAGCGGGGCGGCCTTTTTCGTCTGAAAAACCTCCCCAACTGCCCACCACCATTTCGTCAAAGCCGCGACCATGACGTTTACGACGACGCTGGAGATCAAGTGAATGACGAAAGAAACCACTCGTCCGGTTGGGACGACGCCGCTAGTATGGTGCTGATGTCCGGTGCGTATCATCAACTGCTCGACGCCGCGATTCTGCATCTGCAGGAACTGAAAGCGCGCGGAGTCCGTTTTGTTTCTGTCTCGACTGAAACCCTGGCGGCGCTGAATCAAAAACCGCGGGTGGTGCCTGATCGAAGTCCGGCGCCCCCACCCACACCCCCACCCGCCCCGCAGCGGATTGAAAAACCACTCGGCCACCCAGCAATGATTGCACCAAAACCCATTGAACAAAAGCCCACTAACGAACAGCCGTCTTCGCTGGCTCTGCCTGGGGAAGCGTATGCCGCCGCTCCTGCCCCGATACCTGGACCTGCGCTCGGTCCGAAAGCCAAGGCTGTCGCGTTCGCGGAGTTGCGGCAGCGGGCGGTGGTCTGTGTTAAATGCCCTCACTTGGCCTCGTCGCGTAAGAACGTCGTGTTCGGCGTGGGCAGCCTCGATGCGGAACTGATGTTCATCGGGGAAGCGCCCGGGGCGGATGAAGATGAGCAAGGCGAACCTTTCGTGGGCAAGGCGGGTCAATTGCTGACCAAAATCATCCTGACGATGGGCCTGACCCGCGACACGGTCTATATCGGCAACATTTTGAAGTGCCGGCCGGACACCCCGGATCAGTCGGCCGGCAATCGCAAGCCGACGCCAGATGAGATGAACACCTGCATTCCCTATCTCCACGAGCAGATTGATTTGATCCGGCCCAAGGTCATCGTTGCCCTTGGTGCAACAGCGGTGGAAGGGTTGCTGGGCAAGACCATCGGCATCACGAAGTTGCGGGGAAATTGGAAGACGTATCGTGGCACTCCGCTCATGCCGACCTACCATCCGGCCTACTTATTGCGCAATCAGGCTCTGAGCGAGAAACGCCGGGTTTGGGAAGACATGTTGGAAGTGATGGAAAAGCTCGCCCTGCCGATCAGCGAAAAGCAGCGCAAGTTTTTTCTCAAGCCATCCTGAGTTCTCGCCAGGGCGGATTCAAGAACCTGCAAAATCGTAGCCGCCGACGGCAGTCGGCG
>JBAXTC010000640.1:0-4670 GCA_037130375.1 Verrucomicrobiota bacterium
CCGATTTCTGGCTGACACCGCCTTTCGATTTTACCAAAGGCAAGGCTACGGATATCGGGAAGGAAGTTCGGCCTCCCAGGAATTTAGGCAAGAACGTGATTGACGCCTACCAGGCCTACCAGAACGATCCCGACCTGACTTCCATGGCCCGGCAGTGGGTGCAGTGGTTTGAGACCAAATGCCACACGCTTTTCGTTTCCAACGACCTTACGGCCGGCCTTCAGCAAGCCACTAAATTAATCAGCCAATTCGGAAAAAACAACAAACAAGACAGCCCCGAAGCTGAGGCTTGGGAAAAGATTCTCGAGGACGTGAGGTCCTGGCAGGAAGACATGGTGCCTGATTAGGCGCAGGAGGCGCGCCCCGTGACCAACGTCTTGATCATCGGATCGCTGGATCGCTTTGGAAGCGAAAGCGTTGCCACCCTTCTTGGTTACCTGCAGGATTCGAGCCGCTACAAAGAATTGCTTCACCGGAACATTCTCCATTTGTGGCTCGGAGGAGGCCAACCTCCGCCGCACCCGGAGTGTCGGCAGGGGAGTCGCGTGCCCCTCTGGACGCTGGATGACAAGGGGAATACTGCTACCCTTGTCAGGCCTGAGGTTGGCCCCGACTTTAATCGGCGGGAGTTTATGGACCAAGCGGCCAATCAATTCAAGCCGCTTTTGGCTGCTATTCTGAACGAGTTGCCATCGGGCAAGGTCGGCAATGGACAGTTTGACCGGGTCATACTCGCACTGGTTGGCAGCGCTGCGGACCCTAGATCCACCGCTACCGCTCTCGCCCTGCTGCGCTGCGTTTTTAACCATGCGACCTTTTCGGGAAATTGTGTTCCGTCGCTCTTCTTGAGCCTGAATCCCGAGTGCATCACCCGGACAGATTTCGAAGGAGTTATGAGGGAAGATGCCGCTCTGAATTCGAGCACCGGGATCAATTTGCTCGATGTTGAAGCTTTCCTGTCCGGCACCAGCACGAGTGCCGGGCGCAAGTCTGTGGGCCTCCAGCCGCTTGCGCCGGTTTTTCTTAGTGGTAACGGCACGCGGGCCGGTCCTAAGCTCACACGGGAAGACTCCAGGATCGAGATTGCTGGGGCGCTGGTCGGCTTGGTGCAAACTCTCTTCATTGAGCCTGGAGAGCGGGCCAATCCTCTTTTCGAGTTCGGCTACGACACCAGTTCGCCGCCATCCCCAACGTGGAGGGGCGAACCCTTCGATCCCAAGACTCCCTTTGCGGTCGTCGGGGCTGCCACCGCCGTATTCAAGCGCGAGTTGGTGCTTGATCTGGTAAGTTTCAGGATTTGCGAACGCGTCCTGAGCTTTTATCTCGCCAGGAGCAAGGATTCATCCACCTCCCTGCCACCCGAGTTCCTCGACCAGAACCTTGGTGCCCTGGTACGCAGGACTCAAGAGCGAATGCAGAAAAAGGGCTATGCCCCAAAAGAAGCCGGCACCTTTGGAACCTTTTCAACCGATTGGCTCGACCGCTTTCTTGGCTGGAAGAATCTGTATTCGAACTGGCAGGAGAAGGTTAATTCCGCTTTTGGGTGGAGCCGGATTCAGGATATTCCCTTGGAATACTGGGAGCAGGCGCTCTTGGAGTTTCGCGAGGTGACCGAGCTATACTTCGCCACCGAGCGGCAGCGGTATTTCCAGCAGTTTGGCTGGGATTTTCTCCATGCCTTGGATCCATCGGTCGGGGACGCGTTCAATGACCTCTGCCAGACTTCCTGGGCTAAACCGGTCGCCTTCCATCCCAATCAGGCGGCCAAAGAGTTCTTAGGATATTTTCAGCAAAGCTTGGAAACGAGTCAATCACAGTGGAATCGTGACCAACTGAAGGCCGTGGCCGCCGGTGAGGACGCGGCAGAATTGTCGAAGAGGGCGGAAGAAAAGTATAAGCGTCTGCTTGAGCTGATGAAATCCATACCCAGCCCGCTTGCAGTCTGGCTGCGAGCGCTGCCAGTGGTCGGCTTGGCTGTTTTGCTTTTCAAGGTTATACCCCTCGGGGCGCTCGACTCCTGGCCGGGGCTCAGGCTCGCCTCTGGACTCGGCGCAGGTGCGGCCTTCGCCGGTTGGATGTTCTCGCGTGTCTGGAGTGCCAAGAGGCGACTCCGCACTTTGTATGAGGATTGGCTGAGCGCTTATTGCAGCATGCTCGAACAGACCATGCAGGCCGATTTTTCCCAGTGGAAGAAACGCTTCTTCGAGTTGGCCCGGGCTTATTGCGGATGGTTACAGCAGCCTGCTGAAAAGACATGGCTTCCCATCCATAGTTTTCCAGGCCTCAAGGAGTTTCTTCAGCCTTTTCCCACCGACTGCCTGCCCCAAAGTGGCAGCGATAAGAGCAAATATATTTTCCTATTCGGATTTCAAGACCGGTTGCAGACCGCCCAAGGTTCCTTCGCCACCCTCGCGAAACAATGCAAAGGCTATTTCCACCTCTCCCGGCTCGAAAAAGCCATGCCGAAAATTTCCGGGTCCGGAGAAGATTATAAGTGCGAGGATGAGTTGGTTTCCTGGTCCCAGACTGAGGAGCATATCTCCGCGTTCCTCGGAACACTCCAGGTGTTTGCCCGGGATCACTCCACGGCAACGTTGCCATTTCTTGTTCTGAGGCGCCCTGGCGTGGAAGCGGATACCCGCGCCTCCGCAGAGTGGAAGGGTGATTTTAAAATGACTTTTCCTTTACCAGCAAACGACGCTGAGTTTTTGAACTCTGACCTGGGGCGCTTCTTTGCCAGCGTGCGCAGTTATGCAGAGAACAACACTCCGTCTTGTGGACAACCGCTGACCGAGCGCATTCGCATCGACTATTATGAAGACAAGGATTGGAGTCAGGTCTCGCACTCGTCTGGCGGTGATGGCGAGTTTTGGAAGCTACAGGAATTGGGACACGCCAAAATGGAGAATGAACTGAGGAACCAATTGATGATTCGGCCTCCGGAAATCCTTGGGCCAGAGACTTTGCCTCCTGTGCTCATTGAATCCTGGAAACCTCTGGGTACCGAATACCAGCATCTCGTCATTGGCGAGCTGCTGGTGCTCTTGGAGGGGGTTTGCAAATTGGAAGCAAACCACGTGATTTACGGCATAGGCGGCAAGAAGTCACCATCCAATCTTATCGGAGTCTGCCTGGCGAACCTCGACCAAACTACGCGGAGTCTGCCCGGTTTCAAACCGGGATTCTAGCGCGTGGTCGGCTATGAATAACGAAGATAACATCCACTGGTGGGGGCTTAAACGCAGGCCCCCCGCTGACTGGGAACCTGCTCCAATTAATCGTCTTGAGACAATCGCATTGGGATGCCTCCTCGGATGCTGCCTTGTCGTGCTCTGGTTTTGCTTGTTGGAAACCCCCGGCTTCTCTGGGGGCCAGTTGACCACCCTGAAGAGCTTCGCGATTCTGTTCTATCTCCCTGTCGTTTTGTTCGCATTCATTCCCTTGGGATGGATTAACTCTCCAGAGAATCCTCGCCACCAGGAAATTGCCGGCATCTTCTTCCTCTTGCGCGAAGCGGGCATTTTGCGGAAGCAGGTTGACCCATACATCGTGGTGGCTCCTTTGGCGTTCCTTGGTCTTTCGCTGGTGCTAAGCAATGGCAACATGCCTTGCCAGTTGATCGGCCTGTCACTGGCCTTAACCCAAGCCGGTCTGGCTCTGTTTCTGCTGCGGAAGACCCCGTTCCTTACACAGAAAAAAGCGTTCACGGTGCCTGAATGGGTTGCGGACATGCTCAAAGCGAAGGCGGTGATAAACGAGGGGGAAGCCGAACCACTCAAACCGTCTTCTGCCAATGCAGTTGTGCCAATCGACGATCATCCCGATTTCAGTTATGTCTTTTCTACGAAGCTGCCGGAGGGCATAAGCCGGGTTGGTATTGCCATTGGCGAGGGAGTAATGGAGATTCTCCAGCGTATCGCTTCGCAGCCAAACAGACCCTTTTATCAAGGTAACGATTTCAAGAATGTGATCAAGATGGTGCTTTTGGATGAGGCCCCAGTTGATGGAACCGGTCTGGCTGAGATCAAGCGCCTTACGGCCCAGATTCTGACGCGCGCAAGCGAGGCTGGATGGACGCGCGCCGAACTGGCCATCGAGACGCTTCGCTTCGTCCAGGGCGCCATCAATTACGGCTGCGCTAAGGCTACTGCTGATTTTGAAGATTACGGTCGCTTCCCGTTGAAAACACTGAAAGACGGGGTGGGTGATTGCCAATGCACCAGCATTCTATGTTGCGCCCTTTTAAGCCATCTGGGCTTCGATTGCGCGTTCCTCCTGGTCGATGTACCTTCCACGCCCCTCGTGCCTGGAGGATCCCATGCTGCGGTTGGGCTTAAGGCTGACACCCTTGCCAAAGCTCTTTTAGGCGGAGATGGGCTCATTAGTGCCAGCAACGGCTCGCTCTATCTCTATGGTGAAACCGCCTGGGGCGAACCAAATCCCCCGAGCTGGGGTGCGATTCCGGAGAATTGGCGCAAGGAACTGCGCTTCCAAAAGATAGTGCCCGTCCCTCCAGTCCAGATTCTCCAGGAACTTGCCCGGCGGAGCTAACAAACAGGTTGTGAAGCAGCCAATTCCCTGGTAACTGTTCAGGTGTGGGGCAGACCGGTGGTCTCCCCTGAAGTTTGGACATTCTGCAGACTAAACGGGAGCCAATCCCGAAGGGATTG
>JBAXTC010000641.1:0-4667 GCA_037130375.1 Verrucomicrobiota bacterium
GGATGCTCAGGAACTTGCCGGTGTAGCTCCCCGAGGCGTTGGTGCCGTCGGACTGGATGACAAGCCGGCACTGGTCCGCCGGCCCTCCATTGGCATAGCCGCCCTGGAACGTCCAGTTGAACTTCCAGCTTTGGCCCGGATTGATGGGGGCGGGCTTGAACCAGAACGAGCCGTTCTTGCCGGTCCCGGTCCCGGTGATGCCCATGCGCTTGGGCATGGCGGAGTAACCGTTGTCCGTGGCCCAGAAGGCGTCGCCCTTCACCTGCCAGTCGGTGCTTTGCCAGCCGGTGGCCGCCTGGTCAAAGGCGTATGCCAGCGAGTTGGTGGGGATGTCCAGCGTCAGCGTGGCCACGCTGCTGGTCACCGCGCCGACCACATTGGTGATCACCACCGTGTAATCGCCCGCATTGGTCGTCGAGGCGGTCACGGTCAGGTTGCTGCTGGTCTGGCCCGCCAAGGCCGTGCCCCCCAGATACCACTGGTAAGCCAGGGGAATACCGGAAGCCGTCACGGTGAAAGTGGCAGTTCCATAAGCGCTGGTGCCCAATACGTTGGTGTAGGCGGTGGAGGAACTCGACACGGTGGTATAAATGGCATTCCCTGCGCCCAGAACCGTCTGGCTGGAGGGTTGGGTGGTGATGGTCGGGGCGTAGATCACCGTCTGGCTGAACGGGTCGGAGGTGGAGCCGGCGTAGTTGGTGCTGTCCCCGCCATAGACCGCCGTGAGGGTGTGAAGACCGCCGCTCAAGGCCGCCGTGGTAAAGGTGGCCGTGCCCCCGCTCAAAGTGTTGGTGCCGAACGGCGTCGCGCCGTCCATGAAGGTCACCGTGTCGTTGGCGTTGGTGGGGGAGACGGTGGCGGTGAAGGTCACGCTATCGCCCAAAAGGGAGGGGTTCAGACTGGAGGCCAGCGTCGTGGTGGGAGCGGGGAGGGGCACCGCCATCGCGGCATGTGCCACCGTTTTTCCGCCCGCCGTGGTGAACCCTCCGCCGGCGTAGAGGCTGGTGCCGGACGCCAGCAGCGCATTCACCGGGAGATTGACGCCATTGATCCACGCATCCTGGACCACGCCGCCCAGCCCCGAGCCGAGGGCCGACCAGGCGGTGCCGTCCCATTGCGCAATGTTTGTGGCGGAAATGCCGCCCGCCGTGCTGAACGACCCACCCGCGTAAACATTGGTGCCGGACGCCGTCAGTGCCTGGACCACGCCGCCAATCCCTGAGCCGACGGCCGACCAGGCACTGCCATTCCATTTTGCGAGGTATGCGGTATTAGTCACCCCGCCGGCCGAGGAGAATTCCCCGCCCGCGTACAGGTTGGTCGAGCCGTCCACCGTCAGCGCCCGCACGCCAGTGTAGAACGAGCTGCCGATGCCGTTGGTGGCGATCCCCGTACCAAGGGCTGACCAGGCATTGCCATTCCATTTTGCGACGCGATTGGCGGCAACGCCGCCCGCCGTGGTGAAAGTCCCGCCCGCGTAGAGGTTACCCGAGCGGTCCACCGCCAGCGCATAGACGTAAGAGCCCATGCCTCCCGTGCCGAGGGCGGACCAGGCGCTGCCGTTCCATTTCGCAATGTATGCGGTGCCACCCGCCCCGCCTGCTTGCGGGAACCAGCCGCCCATATAAAGATTGGTGCCGGACACCGCCAGGGCATAAACCGAATCGAACGCCCCCGAGCCGAGGGCCGACCAGGCGCTGCCGTTCCATTTCGCAATGTTCGCGGCGGAGATGCCGCCCGCCGTGTCGAATTTCCCAGCCGCGTAGAGATTGGTGCCGGACATGACGGCCAAGGCGTGGACGCCGCCACGGTCCGCCGCCGGATTACCCGATGCAACCCCCGAACCAAGGGCGGACCACGAGGTGCCGTTCCATTTCACGATGTTCGTCGCAGCAACCCCCCACGCATTGGTGAACCCCCCGCCCGCGTAAAGATTGCCCGAGGCGTCCACCGCCAACGCCCTGACGGTGCCGTAGGGCACGTAGTAGTTGAAAACCGCCCCCGAGCCGAGAGGCGACCAACTGGCATCGCTGAACGTCGGATCTATGCGCACGGGATACACCGCGCCGACGTCCGCCACCAGCACCGCCAGGCGGTCCCCGGCCAGGGCCTGCATCCGCGCCGCCAATTCCTTGCCTGTGGCATCCACCACGTGCAACCGGTTGTAGGCCAGCTTGCGCCCGGAACCGTCCAGCACCAGTTGCGCGCCGCCCTCCGCCGTTTCCGCCCGCGCCCCGCTCACGGCCAGTTCCACCCGCAAATCACCCGTGCCCGCCGGCGGCTCGGCCACCACGAAATCCTGCCGCACACCATCCACGCTCACGGAATATTCCTCCACCAGGCCGGGCCGGACGAACCGCGCCCCGGGCGCCGCCACCACCACCTGGCCCACCTGCGGGAGGAGCGCCGGTCTGTGACCGGCTTTTGGCGTTCGTTCATCCAAAGCCGACTCCAAGTCGGCGCTCCGTTCCGCGCCCGCCCGACCGACGCGCTCCGCCACCACCCGGAAGCGGCTGGCCGCGCCGGGCGCGGTGGAACTCAGCCACAAGCCCTCGACCGTCGCCTCGCCCTCCAGCTTCTGGAAAGCGCAGCGCAATTGCACTGCGCCGGACGGGGTCTGGGTCACGGACAAGCCATCGCCGGAGTATTGCGACGTGGCCCTGGCCCCCAGGTCCGCCCAGGCAATGGCCTGGTGCGTGGAATCCTTCAAAGCCGGGGCATGGCCATTCCCATCGGTCCCCGCCCAGGCTGGCGAGGTGCCGGAGGCCAGCGCGAGCGCGCCGAGCGCGCCAAACGTGAGGCAAACAAGCCGTGATTTCATGCTTTTCAGTTCCGATCCACATAGTTTCATGCCCGCACTCTACCAGGGCGAACATTAATGGGAGGTTAATGGAAGCAGTTTGTGCAAAACATTTTGATAAACTTTTCCCCGCCATTAACCCCCCATTAATCGCACTGGCTAAGCCAAACCCCCAAAATGTGCTTGCCTTTCCGGCGTGCAAACCTAAAGTGCCCAAGAATGAACTTTTTCCTATCAGTTGCTTCTGCAACGCCCCGGTCACATCTCTCTGCCCATCGGCATGCCGGCGCCTCGCGCTCGCGGTGCGTTGGGGTTGGCTCCATGCGAATGCTCCTCCTGCCCATGGCGCTCTGGCTGTCCGTGTCCCTCCCGGAGAAAGCGTTCCCGTGCAGTCGCGTGATCCACGTGGCCTCCGACGGCCGGGTCACGATGGCGCGCAGCATGGACTGGAAGGAGAACAACCGACCGAAGTGGTGGGTGTTTCCGCGAGGAATGGATCGCACCGGGGGAACCGAGACCAACGCCCTCCAGTGGACGAGCCAGCACGGAAGCGTCGTCGTCTCCATGTACGACAAGGGAGCGGTCGAGGGAATGAACGAAAAGGGTCTGCTGGTCCAGGGACTCTATCTCTCCGAGTCGAAGTACGGAACGCGCGATGCGTCCCGCCCAGGGCTGTCCATCATGGCTTATTCCCAGTACCTGCTCGATGGCTTCGCCACGGTGGCGGCGGCCGTGTCGGCCTTGGAGAAGGAGCCGTTCCAGGTGGTGACCGTGCTGCTGGGCGACGAGCCGGGCACCGCTCACTGGGCGCTCGCCGATTCCACGGGCGACTCCGCCATCATCGAGTACGTGAACGGCAAGCAGATCATCCACCACGACCGGAAATACACGGTCATGTGCAACTCGCCGACCTTCGACCAGCAGCTCGCGGTGAACACCTACTGGAACAGCATCGGAGGGGACGTGTTCCTGCCCGGCACCTGGCGCTCTGCGGACCGATTCGTCCGGGCGACCTGGTATCAGAAGAGCCTGCCCTCGTCTCCCAAGTCGTCGCGCGAAGCCGTCGCAGGGGTGCTGTCCGTGGTGCGGAACGTCTCGGTCCCCCTCGGCTCCTCGGACCCGACGAAGCCGAACCTGGCTCCCACGATCTACCGAACCGCGGCGGACGTGACGAGCCGGACCTACTTCTACGAGTCCACCCTCTCCCCGAGCGTGATCTGGGTTGACCTGAAGACTCTCGACTTCTCGGAGAAGAGCCCGGTCCTGATGCTCGACGTGTCGGACCAGCCGGAGCTCACGGGCGACGTGGCCGGAAAATTCCAGGCATCGAAGCCGTTCAGCTACACGAAGTAGTCCGGCTCACTCCCACCTGCCCGAAACGAAGCGACACGGTGGAGGGTCAGCGTACAACACGCGAAGGAGCCGTTGGCTGCAGCCACGGATGGAAGAGCCTCGTGAGCAGGGGGACCACGGCGTAGGTCATCGCCAGCACCATCGCGACCGAGGTGACGAGCGAGCCTGTGAACAGGGACACGTGCGCGAGAGCCGGAGCGACCCAGCGGGACATGGCGAGTGACATCGGCAGCACCGCGAAGAGGAGCACCACGGCCATTTTCCAGCGGGGCGGGGCGGCCGGTGCCTTTGCGGACACGAAAAAGGCCTCCATCCCCGAGTAGCGGCGAACGTGCCCAGGCGTCGGTGCCGCCGGAGCCACCTCCGCGCGCCACCGGGCGAGTTCGGGCGAGGCAAGCCACGCGTCGTGGGCCGTCTCCGAGGAGAAGCGCTGCAGAATCGAGAACTCCACCTCCTCGCCGGACTCTCGCCGGAAGACCATGCTCCCCGAGGTTCCGGGAAAGCGGCCGAATTC
>JBAXTC010000642.1:0-4631 GCA_037130375.1 Verrucomicrobiota bacterium
TAATGTCCGCGCCTGCGTGCAACCATCCTTACAGCCCTTCGCTGGTGGCAGAGCGTCGCAGCTCAGACTCTTCCCATCAACTGGGTCCGGTAATCGGTGGGCGACTGGCCTAGAATCTTCTTGAAGACGCGGTTGAAGTGAGTGAGCGACTGGAAACCGACCTCGAAAGCGATTTCGCTGACTCGCAGGTTTGGGTTGAGCAGCAGGTTCTTGGATTTCTCGATCCGAATGCGCGAGAGATAATCGGTGAAATTGATGCCTGTGACCTTCTTGAACATCTTGCAGAAGTAGAACGTGCTGGTGTTGACGGACTTGGCGACATGCCCGAGGCGGAGGTGTTCGGTTTGGTGCTCGTGGATGAACTCTTTGGCGCGAGTAATGACGGGCGGTTCGGCGTTGTCCTGCTGCAGCAGCACCTGATTGCTCAGCATCGAAAGGTGTTGCGCAAAAATAGCCAGCAGTTTCACCACTGCTTCATGCTTTTTATTCGGCAAAACCCGCGTGTTGAAATAGGCTTCCTTGAGCTTGGCGGGGGCCACGTCCACCCCCCATTCCTCTACGAGCCGAAGCGTGCGCTTAAACTGGGCTTCGGTCGGCGGTTTGCGAAACACCTGGCCCGTCTGCAGAAAGCCGATCAATCGATCGCCCAATCGGACCGGCACCGCCGTATCACAAAGACCGGCGGGGCAGGCCACCGTGTGGGGCTCCTGCGCCGCCCCGGCCGAAAGCTTTTCCTGCACCTGCAAACACGACCCGCAAGCCCGGCTGGTTTCCAGGACTATCGCGCAAAACGGACTCTCATTCCGGTGGCCATGATGGGGAAGCTGCCACGATTCGACGGCGCGCAACGCGACAGGCAGGCCCGTCGCTTCGCTGAAAGCGCGCTCGTAGTCGTGGAAAAGCTTTGAGTTGGTCAGAACCTCAATAAGCCCCCGGTCGCTCGTGGCTCCGCTGTTGTTGCGGGCTTTGAAGGTCGTCGGTTTGGACTGGGTCAGATTCCGGCTGCGATGCCCAGCGCGCCCAGACGCGGATGCGCCGCGAATCGAGCGGGACCGGGCCTCTCTTGCCCCGTTAGCCCGGGTCTGCCGAACAATTGTTGTTTGCATGAGAGCAATTTAGGAGAAAAGAGAACGAACGTCAACAGAGGCGATCCACCGGCCTGGTTTGCCCGCCAGAAGCCTCACGATCAGCGAGTGATTAGCCCCCTTTGGCCGCCAGCCAGCTTATTAGCAGAGGTTCAATCCCACGTTAATACAACTATAATTGCACGCGTCTTAGCAGAAAAGGGTTGGTGATTCAGCCGCGTTTCAGGCAGCAATTCTCATCTTAACAGGGCGTGGGGCAGGTCTCCGACCTGCCGGTCCACGGAGTCTCCGACTCCGTGCAGCCAGCGTTCACTGCATTTTTTCGAGCGGTTACTGCATGAAGGTTGCAAAACATGCCAACAAGGAGGAATATCGGCAGCAAGCATGATCTTCAAGATGATATTTCTGCCAACCCGGCCGACATGAGCAGCATGGAACCGAGTAAGGGCCAGAGCATCCTGCTCATCGATGATGAAGCGGAGTTTGTGCAGATGCTCGCCCAGCTCCTGGCCAAAATCGGCTTTACCCCACTGGTAGCTTCCAGCGGCCAGGAAGGTATCGCCATGGCGGCTCAGAAAGCTCCGGACCTGATCCTATGCGACCTGGAAATGCCAGCCATGCATGGCCATGCGGTCCTGGATGCATTGCAACACGACACGAAGCTGGCGGAAATTCCAGTGATATTTCTCACGGGTCGATCGGCACCTGAGGACGTGCGCCGGGGCATGAATCTGGGCGCGGATGACTACCTGACCAAGCCCGTGAGCCTTGGGAACCTCTTTCAAGCCATCCAGAGCCGGCTGCAACGCCGGCAAAGAGAAAAGGAACGGTTCAAGAACCAGACGGAGCGGAGCTTGCATCTCTTCGCCGGGGCCGTGCAGGATTTGCGGAACCCGCTGTTTGTGATTTCAGGCGGCGCCGACTTGTTACAACCTGGGGAGAAGCAAGCCGGCCCCGGCGAACTGAACGCCCCGTGGATACTGGACCGCATGCAGCGGGCCGCCGCGAGCATGGAGGGCACCTTGTCGGAAATCCTCTTCGCGGCCAAGTCGCGCATGCAGCAACTCCCCTTTGATCCCGGTCCCCTTGACCTCCGCGAGTTTTGCGAGCGCCTGGTGGCGGAGCGGGACCAGCGCCATCGTCTGCGGTTCAAATGCGCGCCAGGATCGTATCTCATGACCGCCGATGCCCTGCGCTTGCGCCAGGCGCTCGAGGGGTTGCTCTCGAATGCCTGCAAGTATTCGGACGGAATCGTTACCCTGCGTCTGGCATCGAGGTCCGGCAGATATGAGATCGAAATCACCGACACAGGCATCGGGATACCCGTCGCGGAGCAGGCGAGGGTCTTTGAACCATTCTTCCGGGGGGCCAACGCCGTCGGCAAGTCGGGTCATGGCCTTGGCTTGTGCGTGGCCAGGAGTTGCATCCACCAGCACGGGGGAACCATCCACTTCACCAGCCAGCCTCACCCAGTGACCAAATTCGTGATTGCTTTGCCGACGGCGCCCCTTATGTCCATCGAGCGGCGTCCCGCTGGTTCTCTCGCTCGCTTTACTGCGTCCGGCCCGGATCTTTCCTTTCCCGGGCCGCTGCCACCGACGCCGGCGCATGGCGCTCCGCTTTGGCGAGGCATTATCGTCGATGACGACCCGTTGGTGCGGGGTGTGCTGCGGGATTTGATTGCGCGGGCGGGTGACATCACGATTGTGGGCGAGGCGGGGGACATCCGCCAGGCTCGTCTGATGGTCCGGCAACATCAGCCCGCGGTGGTCTTTCTGGATGCAACTCTGCCCGATGGTCCCGGTTTTGATCTGCTGCCGGACTTGAATCCCGCGACCTCGGTGGTCTTTATTACCAGCGCCGAAGACTATGCGACCCAGGCATTTGACTGTGAAGCGACGGATTACTTGCTCAAGCCCATCAACCCGGAGCGGCTGAAAAAGGCGCTGCTGCGAGTGCGCCAGCGCCTGGCAGGCCAGTCTGCGACCGCTGCGCCGGCGGATTCTCGGCTGACCGGCTCATTCCTGATCAAGGTCTTGAAGGCAAAGCAGTTGGTGCGGTTCGACCAGATCAAGAGTATTACCGCTTTCGGCGAGTACACCCGGGTTCGTTGGCATGAAAACAGTGAGGGCGCGATGATCCGAAAATCACTGAACAAATGGGCCGATGATCTTCCCGCCGCGCAATTCATCCGGGTTCACCGGAAAGCGATTGTCAATCTGGCCTTCCTGCACCGAGTCGAGAGACTGCCGGGCAGGAGCACCCAAATTCATCTCCGCGACATGCCGGAGCCAATCCTCGTGAGCCTAAAGCAGACTCCCGTGTTCAACCGCAAGCTCCGCGCGTGGCAGGGCAGCTCATCCGGCAAGGATTGACGGAGCCATAGTAAGCAATTGCTACCCCCGCTCGATGCAAATCTTTCGGCAAAAGCGTTGCGAAGTGTGGCAGGAGACCATAAACTGCGATTGAGATGCTAATGCAAGTTCTTCTTCAGACTGGCGTCCTATGAAAAGCCTAATGCCCATCCTGATCCTGGAAGACAACCCGCGCGACGCGGAATTGATCATCGAAGCGCTGCGCAAAGCGGGCTTCGAGTTCGATGCGAAACATGCCACGACGAAGGAGGAGTTCCTCGCCGCACTGCGGAACCACGCGCCGGAGCTGATCCTGGCCGATTACGCGCTGTGCGACTTCAACGGTTTTTCGGCGCTGGCAGCGGCGCAAGAGCAATGTCCCGAAGTGCCCTTTATCTTCGTTTCCGGTTTGTTGGGGGATGAGCGTGTGCTTTCAGCCCTGCATCACGGTGCCACCGACTGCGTGTCCAAGGACCGGCTGGATCTGCTGGGCCCCATCGCGCACCACGCGCTGCGCGAAAAGGAGGAAGTGCGGAAGCGCAAGCAAGCGGAGCACGCCCGGCAGGAGACATCTGAACTCTACCGCACGCTCGCAGAGCAATCAGCCGATGCGATCGTGATATTGGACCCGGCGACGACGCGGCCGGTGGAGTTCAATACGGCGGCGCATCGGCAGTTGGGTTATTCACGGGAAGAGTTTGCGCAGTTGAGGCTTGCGGACATTGATGCCATAAAAACACCGGAGGAAATCCAGGCCATCATTGCGGGTATGCTGCATGATGGCAGGCGGAAATTTGAAACCCAGCACCGGACCCGCGACGGCCAAATCCGGGATGTCGAGGTGACGGCGCAGGTCGTGGAGCTTTCCGGGCGTTACGTTTACCACTGCATTTGGCGCGACATCACCGAGCGCAAGCGGGTGGAGGAGCGCCTGCACTTGTTGAGCCAGGCGATGGAAGTTTCGGCCAATGCCACCGTGGTCACAGATCGCGATGGCGTCATCACATGGGCCAATCCGGCATTCGCCGGGCTAACGGGGTATCCTTTGGCGGAAGCCCTGGGACAGAAAATCAGCTTTTTGAAATCTGGCGCCCAGGACCAGGCATTTTACCAGAGGCTCTGGGAGACCGTTCTCGGGGGCCGGGTTTGGTTTTCGGAGATCATCAACAAGCGCAAGGACGGCAGCCTTTAC
>JBAXTC010000643.1:0-4622 GCA_037130375.1 Verrucomicrobiota bacterium
GGACTGCCACGGCTATGAAAAGACCGCCGCCGGCGGGCCCCGCGCCGGACGCCTCGTCCTGAGTGGCGATCATGGCCCGCTTTTCAGCCACAGCTACTACATGCTGACCATCGCCCGGCTTTTCTCCGATGGCCGCAACCTGCCGCGCAGCAACTACGCCCCGCGCACACTCGGCTCGTCCGCCAGCCGCCTCTTGACCATGCTCGACGGGACGCATTACGGGGTCAACGCCAACCCGCACCAGAAGAAAATGCTGCGGCTCTGGATCGAGAGCGGCGCGGCTTATCCCGGCACCTATGCCGCGCTCGGCTGCGGCATGGTCGGCAATTACGACGAGAACCAGCAAATCAACACCGACCCCGACGTTGCTGCCACCCGCACCGCCGCCGCGGCGATGGAGAAGCGTTGCAACCACTGCCACGACCAACCCGCGCGCCTCCTGCCGCAAAGCCTTGCCGACGAACGGGGCGTCTCCTTCTGGGAACCCAGCCTCGATGATCCCCGGCTGCTCACCAGCCGTCATATCGTCTTCAACCTCTCCCGCCCCGAGGACTCCCTCATCCTGCTCGCGCCCCTGGCCGAGTCCGCCGGCGGCTGGGGTCTCTGCCGCGACCCAAAAACCAATCAGAAGACAACCGTTTTCGCCGACAAGACCGATCCCGCCTATCAAAACCTCCTGGCATTGTGTGTCTCTGGAAAAGACTTTCTTGCCCGGGACACCCGTCGCTTTGACATGCCCGGTTTCCAGCCTCGCGCCGCATGGGTCCGCGAAATGAAGCGCTACGGCATCTTGCCCGATCATCCAGGCGCATTCACCCAGCTCGATTGTTACGCCACGGAACAGAAGTATTGGCAATCCCTCTGGTATAAACCTCCATCCCCTTAGCTATTCCGCTCTCACCCGGTAGGCTTGTTCGTCCAGCTTTTGTTTCTCTTTTGGCCACACACGTCCTGCTCCCCGGCTGCCAGGCCGGTCAGCACGTTCAGGTAGTGCTGGTATCCGAGCCTAAGGAGCGTCGCCGTTTTCAACGGTTGTTCCAAAAGCACCATTACCTGGGCGCCATCAAACCTGTGGGCGAGCAAATGTATTACGCGGCCGTGGATGCTCAGGGGCGTTGGGTGGCCCTGCTGCTCTTCAGTGGGGTGGCTAAACATCTTAAACACCGCGATCGGTGGATTGGATGGACGCGGGCGCAGCGGGATCGCCGCTTAAGTTTAGTCGCCAACTGACCAAGAACGCCTGCCGCAGCCTGCAAGCTGAGCATCTCAAACCTTCCTTGGCTGGGGTGGAGAAAAAGGCCGGTGCCCGCTGTTATCATAAATGTGGGGAGTTGTGCGCCCTGACTGAACACTTCAAGGTGCTGCCCGAATATCGCGGCCGGGTCGAATCCTATCCGATCTGAACGCTGGTGACGCTGATGCTCCTGGGGATGCTGTGCGATGCCACGGGCGGGCAAAAAGACCTCGCCAAACTGGCCCGACGGCTGACCCAGCACCAGCGCCCTAAACTGTGAAAAATCCCTTCATGCATACGCGCTGATGACACAGCCTGACAGTAAAAATTTTGGTGTCATTTCAGCCGAGCCGTGATACCCTTTGATCGCAATGAACCCAAACAGCACGATCAGCGAAATTCTGAGCCAGAAAGGGACCACCGTCTGGTCCATCTCCCCGAATGCAACCGTCTTCGATGCCATTGCCCTGATGGCCGAGAAGAACGTCGGCGCACTGCTGGTCACGGAGAGCGACAAGCTGGTGGGCATTATTTCCGAACGCGATTACACGCGGAAGGTCATGCTGAAAGGCAAAACCTCGAAGGCGACGGCGGTCAAGGAAATTTTGTCCGGCCATGTCATCCACGTTAGCCCGGCTCAGACGGTCGAGGAATGCATGAGGCTGATGACCGATCATCACTTCCGGCACCTGCCGGTCCTGGACGGGGAGAAGATTGTCGGCGTGATTTCGATTGGCGACCTGGTCAATTGGATTATTTCCGCGCAGCACAGCACGATCAGCCAGTTGCAAACCTATATCACTGGCGTTCCCGGCTGAGGGCAAAGCAGATTCTGCACTGCCGATTTCACAGTCCCGGCCGGGTTATGCCCAGGCTCACCGAAACAAACCGCGCTTGTGGGATCGAAAACTTCTTCACTTCCACGCTCACCGCTTGCGGCTTGTATTTGTCCATGATCAAGTCCGCGACGTTGGCCGCCGCCTTCTCGATCAGCCGCCAGCTCCGGTCGTTGCCAAACGTCAGCAGCTCATCGGCCACGGTCTGGTAATTGATCGTCTTCTCGATGCGGTCGCTGAGCGACGCGGACGAAAAGTCGATGCTCATATCGATGGTCAGCAGCAATCGTTGCGGCTTGACCCGCTCCTCCTCCGTCACGCCAACACACCAAAACACCTCCAAATCGACAATCGTAATCTTAGACATGTTCCATCTCTCTTAGGTTGCCGCACCAGCGCGCCATCTCCGCCAGTGTGGGCACCCGCCGTAAACTCATTACCCTCTGCAACTCACGCAATTCCATTCAACGACCTTTGCCGGCAAGCGCGGTCAACAACTTGCGCGTTGGCTGGTTGACCGGCATCTCCAGCGCCTGCGCAATGCTTACCCAGCGAAACTCGCGCGCCTCGTCATTCAGCTTCACCGCCTGCCCATCCGCGCAGCGGCAGGTATAATTGAGCAAAACAAAATGCGCATCGCGATAGAATTCTTTCGAGTGGATGCAATCCTGCACCAGCACGAATTCGATGTCCGTAACGCGGAGGTTCGTCTCCTCGCCGATCTCGCGGAGCAAGGCCGCCACCGAAGTCTCACCCCATTTGATTTTTCCGCCCGGAATGCCCCAGAGATTGGACCATTTATGGGTGCGGATCATCAAAACCTCGCCCGTGACGTTAAAGATCAAGCCGCCAACGGTCACGATTGGCGGATGGCTTTCTTCAAACTGTTTCGCCTGAGGTTTCAGGTGCAGTTCGTTTTGCTCGATAATGTCGCGCAGTTCCCGCAAGTGCTCGGTGATCACATCCGGCTCCGCCGCGCGCAGTTGTTCGAGCGTGTTGTAGCCGGTCAGCACCGCGCAGGAATGGATGCCCCCGTGCCGTGCCGTCTCGATGTCGTGCTGCATATCACCGATGAACAGCGTCTCGTCGGGCGATAGCTGGTTTTCGGCAAGGATTTCGTGAATCTTTTTGCGTTTATCCCAGACGTTGATGTAAGGCTTATCGAGGTATTTATCGAAGCCCGTGATGGCGCACTGCACCGCGAAATGCTCATGATGGACCGTGCTCAAGAGGAACGTGCGCAGCTTCCGTTCCCGGCAGAACTCGAGGAACTCGCGCGCATGTGGCAATTCGCACACCGAATCCTGCACCTGCCGGAACCGGCTGTGAAACCACTCCTCCAGTTGCGGCAGGGGAATGTGAGGCAGATGCCGGTCGTAGAAAATCGTAAACGGCAGGCAAAACTCGGACCGAAACTGCTCCAGGCTCATCTCGGGCCGGCCCGCCTGGGTCAGCACGTAATTAGTGGCCTGCCAGACCGCCGGCAAGTCGTCCACCAACGTGCCAGACCAGTCGAAAATGATGTTCCGAATCATGCCCCGAGTGTAGCCGCCTTTCGCGGACCAGCAACATAATCAGCGGTCGGGGAAGCAGAACCAGAGGTTCGAGCAGCGCAGTGCGGCGTTGCCTTTGACGCTTCTCCTTTCAACATTTTCGCGCCTCCCATTCACACAACCCACATGCCGGCTTCAAACCATCGACCGCTGGCGCCTGCCGCCTTTGGCCTTTGGACTTCGGACTTCGGACTTTTCTTTGCTCCCGCCTGCCGCTCGAATTCATCGCGCAACTCCCACCACAGCCGCTTCGGGTCTTTGGACCACAGCAACACCCAGAAACCACCCTCCTGGAAATTCGGGCCGGAACGCCATTCGTGGTCGATTCCCCCGAACCAACGGAGATGCTTTAGGAATTCTTCGCAGAATGCCGTCTCCAGCCACGTGAAGTCCTCCCGTTCCGGAGCCCATTCACCAGTGACGAGCTGCAGTTTTCGACGTGAGGCGCAGACCGATCGCCACTGCTTCTCGCCCTCGCACAACTCGACGCAGGCACGCACAAAACCACGGCCTTCGATCGCCAGCGCCAAGTGCGCACAGCCACCCAGTGCCGCCGTTTTGCAGAACGGACAATTCTTTGGATTCATCATCGTGTTGCCGGTGTCGAGTTGTCGGCTCGATCTTTGCCGCAACCGGGGAAAAACGCCAGCTCAATTAAACCGATCCCAACCAAGCAAGGAGATGAACAGCGAAGACGGGAAGACGGGAAGAAGAAAAGGACCGGATCACCTATGAGAGACGCTATCGAGATCATCACGCGCGTCCGCAGTTCCGCCAGGTTTCTGAATGCGTCCGCCCCTGCCTGCACGTTATACGTATCTTCAGCGACGAAGATGTTCCCAGCTCCGTTAGGAGCGCCATGTTTATAGTAACGCCCACCCCGGATGCTCGGCCAAGCTCCAGCGGAGCGGCATGAATGGCATTTTGCATCCCACAGCCCTTCAGTGGTGGGGCCGTCAACACGAACCCATGCCGCTCCGCTGGAGCTTGGCGGACCCG
>JBAXTC010000644.1:0-4614 GCA_037130375.1 Verrucomicrobiota bacterium
GAGTGTTAGCGCCGACTGCCGTCGGCGGCTACGATTTCTTGAAACCACCCTGGCGAAGGTGCTTGCACCTCTGGTTTGTCACACAATCGTAACAAGGTCGCCGCTATTTCGTAACACGGAAGGTGCAGAGTATTGCTGGCGTAATAGTGTAATGGGAAGACCCCAGCAAACAACGCCCGGTTCGGTGTCACAGAAGTGAATACACAAACACATTTTGAAGAAACGCTACAGCGGGACATTGGCCTCGTGCGCGCCAAGGTCAAAGAAATGGCCGGACTGAGCGAACATGCACTGCAAGCGAGCCTGCAAGCGCTCGTGCAGCGCAACCGGCAGTTGGCTTACGTCGTGATCCTGCGGGACCAGCACATCGACAAGCTCGAGACCGACCTGAACCGGCTGTGCCTGGAGTTCCTGGTCCGCCACCAGCCGGTCGCTGGCCATTTGCGGTTCGTCTTCACCGCCATCCAGATCAACAAGGAACTCGAGCGCATCGGCGACTACGCTGAAAGCGTTGCCCGCCAGGTGTTAGCGGTCAGCGGTCTGGAGCCTCAGCCGCCGACCGCCCTGTTTGTCGAACTCGGCGAACTAGCCGTCCGCATGCTCCGGGAAGCCGTCGAATCCTTTTTGCAGCAGGACGCCGATCAGGCGACGCGGACAATGGTGATGGAGGAGGAGGCCAACACGCTGCGCAACAGCATCAACGCCCAATTGGCAGAACTGAGCCGCAGGAACCAGCTCCCGGCGGCGGCCCTCGCCCCGCTCATGACGATCGCGCGCCGCTTCGAGCGCGTAACCGACCAGGCCAAGAACTTGTGCGAAGAAGTCCTTTACATGTGTACGGGAGAGTTCACCAAACACAAGGGAGCCGACGCTTTCCACATCCTGTTCTTCGACCTCGACAACGCGCGTCTGAGCCAGATGGCCGAAGGCATCGCCACCGCCCTGCGCCAGCCCGGATTTGTCTTCAGCAGCGCCGGTGCGGCCCCGCAACCTATCGATGAGCGCGTGGTCAAGTTCCTGACCGGGAAGGGCATCGACATCTCCGGTTACCAAAGCAAGCCCCTCGAGCAAGTGTCAGACTGGCAACACTTCCAAATAGTGGTCGCGCTCGGCACCCAGGCTCGCAAGGCATTTCCCATCCGGCCCGGCAAAACCACTTTCTTCACTTGGTCGATTAAGGAGCCCACAGTCGTCGGTAGTCCGTCAGACCCAACTCCCACTGCCTTCGATTCGGCCTACCAGAGCTTGGAATCCCACATCAAAGAACTCCTGGGCGCAATCTCGGAAGAACCCTCAAGCGAATCAAAATCATGAAACAATACACGCACTCTTCATTCATCTACTTCCTCACCTCCACGTTCGCCACGACAGTGGCCGTCTGCCTCCTGCAAACTGGTTGTGGCAAGAGTCCCAGCTCCGGCTCGGACAGTGGTGGCGGTAGCGCCTCCAAAGTGACGATCCAGAACAAAGGCTCCGACTCGATGGTCAACCTCGCCCAGGCTTGGGCCGAGGAGTACAAGAAGGTGGCACCGGATGTGGATGTGGAGGTGTCCGGCGGCGGCTCGGGTGTGGGTATCACCGCGTTGCAGAAGGGGACTATCGACCTGGCGAATTCCAGCCGAAACATGAAACCGCAGGAGATCGCCGAGGCCAAAAAGAACACGGGCAAAGAACCCAAGGAGTTCATTGTCGGCTACGACGCGCTCGCCATCTATGTTCACAAGGACAATCCGCTCAACGAAATCACCCTGGATCAGATCGCCCAGATCTACATGGAGGGGGGCACCCTCACGAAGTGGTCCGATCTGGGCGTGACCCTTCCCGGAGCCGCAGGTGACGAGATTGTTCGGGTCAGCCGTCAATCCAACTCCGGCACTTACGAGTTTCTTCGCGAGCACGTGTTGAATAAGAAGGACTTCAGACTTGGTTCGCGTGACATGAACGGATCGAAGGAAGTTGTCGAACTGGTCAGCTCGACACTGACCGCCATTGGCTACAGCGGCATGGGCTACGTCACGCCTCGCGTGAAAATGCTGCGGGTGAAAAAGACTGCAACAGATCTGGCTTTCGAGTCCAGCGTCGCCAACACGCTGGCCAAGACTTATCCCATCGCCCGGTCTCTGCTGGTCTATTCCCTGGGCGAGCCCCAGGGAGGGGTCAAGAAATACGTAGATTGGATTATGTCTGATGCCGGGCAGAAGATGGTTGAAGCTACCGGCTATGTCCCTCTTCCCGCGGAAGCGCGCACCAAGCCGTAACCAAGGGAGAGAGTTTCTCGTGTCTGAAGCACGCGGTCCGCTCCGCGTCCAAACCTCTCGAGAAACGCTCACTTCGGCGTCGGCCGTCCCCGCCAGCCCGAGGATCTCCGCAGCAAAATGAATACGCCCGCAGCATCAAAGCCCGCAGAAACAAGCTTCGCGGTCCGAAAAGCCACGCGGCCGGCCTGGGCTGTGCTGGGCGAGCGGGCCGTGGAGCTGCTGATCTACCTGTGCGGCATCAGCGCGATCATATTTGTCCTGGGAATTTTCTTCTTCGTCTTCAAGGAGGCGTTCCCGATCCTGGGCAACAAAGACTTCAGCTTCAGCCAGTTTCTTTTCAGCGAGCAGTGGTATCCGACTTCGGAAATCCACAAACGCTACGGCGTACTGGCCATGATCGCGGGCACCTTCAGTGTGACGGTGCTGGCGATGGTCATCGCCGTGCCTTTTGGCGTCGGCGCGGCGATCTACATTTCCGAGTTCTGCGGGCCGAAGGTCAAGGAAACGCTGAAGATCGTCATCGAATTGCTGGCGGCCATTCCCAGCGTGGTGTGGGGCTTCATCGGGCTGACCGTGATGAGTCGGCTGATTGTGAAATATACCGGCGCTCCGGTTGGCGTGAACATCCTGAACGGCGGGATTATCCTGGCGCTCATGAGCGTGCCGATCATTGTTTCGATCGGCGAGGATGCCCTCAAGGCCGTCCCGGATTCCTATCGCGAGGCGGCGGTGGCGCTCGGGACGACCCGATGGCAATTGGTTTGGCGGGTACTGCTGCCGGCGGCCAAGACCGGGCTGCTGGCGGCGGTATTGCTGGGCGTAGGGCGCGCGGTGGGCGAAACGATGGCCGTATTGATGGCCACCGGACATGCCGTGCATATCCCCCACAGCATCCTCGACTCCGTACGCACGCTGACGGCGAACATTGCCGCAGAGTTGGGGGAAGCCCCGGCAAATTCGCCTCATTACCAGGTGTTGTTCCTGACCGGAGTTCTTCTGTTCATGATCACATTTGCGGTGAATCTGGCGGCTGACTTCATCGTGCGCGGCATCAAAAGGAAGTGATGTTCACCCAAACCCCACTGGTACGACGCAAGCAGCGACAGGAAACCATCGCCAAATGGGTATTCGGCGCGATGGCCGCCTCGATGATCATTCCTTTGGTTTTGATCGTCGGCTACCTGTTCCAACGCGCCTGGCCGTCGCTCAGCCTCAGTTTTCTCTTTGATCCCCCGACGCGCGGCATGAAAGAGGGGGGTGTCTGGCCGGCCCTCATCGGCACGATCTACCTGGTGGGCCTTTCGCTGGCCGTCTCGGCGCCAATCGGTGTTCTGGCCGCGGTTTACCTTAACGAGTATGCGAGGGATAACTGGTTCAACCGCCTGATCAACCTGGCGGTCATCAATTTGGCGGGGGTGCCCAGCATCGTGCATGCGCTATTCGGCCTGGGCGCATTTGTTTACGCGGCCAGGTTTGGGTATTCGATCCTTTCCGCCTCGCTGACCCTGGCAATAATGACCTGCCCGGTCATCATTGCCAGCACGCGCGAGGCCCTGGCCAGTGTGCCAGGCAGCTTCCGCGAAGCGTGTTGGAACGTGGGCGCCACCCGGTGGCAGACGATCAAGGCGGTGGTCCTGCCCAATTCCATTAGCGGCATTCTCACCGGCATTATTTTACAAGTGAGCCGGGCGGCAGGCGAAACTGCCCCGATCATGTTCACCGGCGCTGTCTTCTTCAAGGCGGTCCAAAAAGGCGATCTCTTTCCCTATCGACTGCACGAGCAATGCATGGCTCTCTCGATGCATCTCTACACGCTTTCGACCCAGGTCCCCGGCGTGAAGGAGTCCATTCCGTTCGCCACCGCCATTGTTTTGCTCGGCACGGTGCTCCTGGTGAATGTCACTGCCATTGGCGCGCGAGTTTACCTCAGAAACCGCAAAAAATGGTGAGCATCCCCAGCGATACGCAAATCGAAGTTCGCGACCTGCGCCTTTCCTACGGCCGCAAGGAGGTCATCCACGGCAGCTCTTTTGACATTTACCGCAACGAGATCTTCGGAGTCATTGGTCCGGCGCAATCGGGTAAAACCTCACTGCTCCGATGCCTCAACCGCACCATCGATTTCTCGGCCGATGCCCGCGTCTCCGGGAGCATCCGCGTCGATGGCGAAGACGTTCGGCAAACCAAGGATGTATTCAAGTTGCGCCGCAAGATAGGCATGGTCGCGCCGCTACCCGTTGGCCTGCCCATGAGCATCTACGACAACGTTGCCTTCGCTCCGCGCTGCGCCGGCATGTCCCATAAAAGCGAGTTGGATGCGATTGTCGAGCAATGCCTGCGCCAGGCGGCGCTTTGG
>JBAXTC010000645.1:0-4611 GCA_037130375.1 Verrucomicrobiota bacterium
TTGACCCGGCGCAGATCCACCTTGCCCCCGTCGTAAGCATGCACATAAAGCACCCGCGAGATGCCCAGCGTCAGATTGGTCACCGAAGACAAATCGACCAGGCTGCCAGTTCCCTCGGCATCCCACGTCGGATTCTGTTTGCCGTGCGTCGCCCGGAATACATTCGTCATCCGCGCTATGCCACCGTTGAACGCGTAGATGTCGGTGTCGTCGATGTTCGTGACCTGCCCGAAGTTGGGGGCGGAGCCGTCCACCGTGACTACCACGTTGGTGAGCAGGTTCAGTTGGGCGGTGGAAATCGTTCCCGTGTTGTCCACTCGCAACTCGGCATTTTCCAACTGGGTGACGTTGGGGATCAGGATGCTCGCGCCAGTCTGCGCATGCAAAATCAGAGTGTAACTGCCCAGGCTGGCCCAGCGTCCTGTCATGCCGCTCAGGTCCACGACCGTGCCGGCATCCCGCGCATCGATCTGCACGGCACCCGCGGCGGCAGTGACTCGGTGCAAATCCACCGCGCCGCCGTTGTACGCCTGAACGTAGCAGACCCGGGAAGAACCGAGGGTGAGATTGGTGATCGAGGACAAATCCAGCAAACTGCCCGCTCCATCGGCGCGCCATGTGACATTTTGGGTGTTATTGATGACATACTTGAGATTAGGCAGGTGTATCGCGCCGCCGCTGGCCGCATTAAAGTCACTGTCGACCGCCACGGTGGCGCCACTGGCTATCACGCTGGAACCCCCGCCAATGACCGTGAGTGTCGCATTGTTTGAAATGGACAGAGTTCCGCTGAACTGCGAGGCGCCACTGACCAGCGTCAGCCCCCGGCCGGAAATCGTAAACCCTTTGGTGCATTTGATGCTTCGCACCGTAACGTCGCCCGCCGAGATCACCACCGCGCTGCCGGCCCCGCTGGTGATAGCCACATCATCCGACAGTCCGGGAACAATGCCACCACTCCAATTGGCCCCATTGGCCCAGGAGACACCGTCGCCCGAGCCGGTCCACGTTTTCGTGGCACCAAAGCCCGCCATGCTGCCCAACAACAAAATAACCGCTGACAATGGACCGTAGTTCACTTTCATATTGCTGCTTAGTTTTTTGATTTAGTTTAACTTGCTTGGAAACCCATGCCGCGCGCCCGAATAGGGCACATTCTAATAGGGCCCATTCTATAACGTAAACCGGACGCAGCGCCAAGAAGAAATTGAAATCACTGTGGATCAGCGCCGACTGCCGTCGGCGGCTACGATTTCTTGAAGCCACCCTGGCCGCGACGAGGATTTCCCAGATTGAGATTCTCTTTCTGGCCCGCTTCAGTTACCATTCCGCCCTGGATGAAACTGTGCTTTGCTGAACACCGCTACTGGAGCAGCCTGCTGGATTGGGCCGGTCTGGCTGCGCTCCTTATGCTTGTCTGCGTGACTTCGGCCCGAGGCGAAGAGGCCGCAAGGCCGCCGTCCGCCCTCTCGACGGCGGAAGATCCGTATCTTTGGTTGGAAGCTGTCACCGGGGAGCGGGCTTTGAACTGGGTCCGTGAGCAAGATGCCATTACGACGCGCGAACTGGAATCCTCCCCGGACTTCGAGCCGATCCGGCAACGCCTGCTGGCGATACTTGATTCGAAAGAGAAGATTCCCTCGGTGGCAAAACATGGAGCGTGGTGCTACAACTTCTGGCGCGACGGCAAAAGCCCCCGGGGCTTGTGGCGGCGGACGACGTTGACGGAATTCAAGAAGGCCGAACCGGCTTGGGAGATCGTGCTCGATCTGGATAAGCTGGCGACCACAGAGAAGGAGAACTGGGTTTGGAAGGGTTATGATGTTCTGTACCCGGCTTATGATCGCTGCCTGGTCTTCCTCTCGCGCGGGGGCGCGGACGCCAAGGTGGCACGGGAGTTCGACCTGAAAACCAGAGAGTTCGTCAAGGATGGGTTCTATTTGCCGGAAGCCAAAAGCGAGGTCGCCTGGCGAGATCGCAACGCGCTGTTCGTGGGAACGGACTTCGGCCCCGATTCGCTCACGAGTTCGGGTTACCCGAGAATCGTCAAAGAATGGAAGCGCGCAACCCCGCTCGCGCAGGCTCAATTTGTGTTCGAAGGCAAACCCGAGGACGTGAGCGTGACTGCGTCGGTGGTCCACGACCACGGGCATACGTACGAATTCATCCGCCGAGAGGTGACCTTCTTCACCAGCCAGGATTATATCCGCCGCGCCGGCGTTTGGGTAAGAATCGACAAGCCCGACGATGCACAAATCGGGACCTTCGAGGATCAACTGCTGCTGCGGCTACGGTCGGACTGGAAGGTGGGCGGCAATACTTATCCGGCGGGAGCGCTGTTGGCTGGGGACTTGGAAGGCTACCTCAAGGGCGAACGCAAAATGGCCACCCTCTTCCAACCGGCCGAGCGCAAGAGCCTGGCCGGGACAAGCCCGACAAAGACTTATCTGATGGTTAACGAGCTGGAGAACGTTCGGAACCGGCTTTATACGCTCAAACTGGAAAGCGGCCAGTGGACTCGCACGCCTTTGGAGGCGCCAACGTTTGGGTCGGTCAACGTCAGCGGCATCGACCCCGACGAGTCGGATGACTATTTCATGACCGTCACCGATTTCCTGACTCCGACCAGCCTCTACCTCGGCGCCATTGGCCGTTCCGGCCGGGAGAAGCTGAAAAGCCTGCCCGCCTTCTTTAACGCGCAAGGTCTGGAAATCACCCAGCACGAAGCCACGTCAAAAGATGGAACGAGAATTCCCTACTTCCAGGTGGGGCCCAAGCGTCTGCGATTGGACGGGGCCAATCCGACGTTGCTCTACGGCTACGGCGGGTTCGAGATTTCGATGCTGCCGGTTTACAACGCGTCGGTGGGATCAGCCTGGCTGGAGCGCGGCGGGGTGTATGTGCTGGCCAACATCCGCGGCGGCGGTGAGTTTGGGCCGAAGTGGCACGAGGCAGCACGGAAAGCCAATCGCCAGCGCGCGTATGAAGATTTCATTGCCGTGGCGGAAGACCTGATCGCCCACAAGGTGACTTCGCCGAGGCATCTGGGCATTCAGGGTGGCTCCAACGGCGGCTTGCTGATGGGGGTGATGCTCACGCAACGGCCGGACTTGTTCCATGCCATCGTTTGCCAGGTGCCGCTGCTGGATATGCAGCGCTACAACCACTTGCTGGCGGGCGCGAGTTGGATGGATGAATACGGCAACCCGGACAAGCCCGAGGAATGGGCCTGGCTCAGCAAATACTCGCCCTATCAAAACATGGTGAAGGACAAGCAGTATTCGCGCGTGCTGTTCCTCACCTCGACGCGAGATGACCGGGTGCATCCGGGCCATGCCCGCAAGATGGCAGCAAAGATGGAAGGGCAAGGTCATGACGTGTTGTACTACGAGAACATCGAGGGCGGTCATGCCGGGGCGGCCGACAACAAGCAGATCGCATATATGTCCGCTCTGGCCTACACGTTTCTGTTGAAGCAGCTTGGCCAACGATCTATGTAATTGCGCTATTGCCTGGGATGGACGATCTTCGCTGCAAAAGATAAAACAATTATGAAACCAATCAAACAAGACGAACTATATGAACACCTGAGCGGATTCCTGAAAAGCAAGGGCATCGAACTGAAGGAAGGCAGCTACGCGAATGGCATCCAAAAGGGATGCACCCTGCTGATCGACGTGATCAACTTGAGCCAGAAAGGCATCAGCCGGGCAAAGGTCCAAATCGACAAAAAGCTCGATCAAATGCGCCAGGTGGTCCATGAAAAAACTGCCCCGAAACCGAAGCCCGAGACCAAAACCCCGAAGTCCAGAGCGCCAAAGGTGAAGTCTCAATCTCAAGAGCCGAAGGCAAAAGTCGCGAAGCGCGCAGGGGTGAAACTTTAGCCTACCACCACGTTTCCATTTGGAGACCGTAGGTGAAGCCTTCGTTGAGGGTTTGGTAATCCTGGCCGCCGACTTGTCCAACGAATGCGTTGCTCCAGTGGGCGTAGGTGATGAAAGCGCGCAGGACCGGGCGGCTGAAGAACTGGCTGCCCAGCGCGACTTGGGGAGCGAGCGACACCTTCCAGAGGTTGCCGCTGGTGCCCTGGGAGGAGTTGCCCACGTAATCAACACCGCCCTCGAAGGCCACGCTGAAGTACTTGTTAATTTTCCAAATCGGTCGCACTCCCGTTGAAAACCAGTCCTGCGATCCATACGCATTTCCGAAATCGGTATGTTGATAGACCAGCGCCGGGCCGATGGAGAAATGCGGGTTGGATTGAACGACGAAATGCTCGGTGACCCGGAACCGCCAGGAGTCATTTGGGTCGGGCCGGATATAAGACCGGCGGTTGAAATTGAACGTCTCAAAGCCCGAAGTAAAGGTCTTGGCAGGGCCGTTCCCGGCCTGAACAGAAAAGATGTTGAAGCCCTTCTCGTCAAAGAAAGGATCGGCCTGGTGGAGCAAAGTAAAGGCGAACCCATCGGTGTGCGGCAACGAGATTCCGTTTGGGTCCGGCCCCACGTCCGCGGCCGCATAGACGAACGCCAACTCCCCTTTGCCCAGCGGCAGCGGCAGGTCGTATAGGGTCAAGTCCCAATTGCCTTTGCTGAACCCGGCTTTGTTTGC
>JBAXTC010000646.1:0-4607 GCA_037130375.1 Verrucomicrobiota bacterium
CATCCGCGCTTTTGAATTGTTTCCGGCCCATTATTTCTTCGGCGGCAGCTCGCGGATGAACGCCCACGAAACCTCGGCGGTCTGGCCGTTGTCGTAATGGACGTAAAACCCGGCATGGCACCAATCCTCGAGTTCCACCCGCTCCACTTGGGCTTTGGGGGCAATTTTGTTGGCCTTGCGGATGGTCGCGTGCGGCTCCAAAAAGGATACGCCGTCCTCAAAATCCACCTCGAACGCATCTTCCCATGCCAGATAGCGGACGGCGGTGAGGTTCAGCATCTTGCCCGTGCCAAACGGTTTCTTGAGCGATGTCAATGTCGGGGTCATAAGCGGCCTTCGCGTTTCAGTTCCATGATAATATCTACCAGATGTTTCGGCGGCGTCCAGTTTTCCATGCCTTCGAGCGTGTCCAGATTCACGCGGCCCAGCTTCCGACCTTTGGCGGTCTGCACATGAACGTGACGAGGCTCGTGATCGCCAATCCACCAGAACAAAATGTAACCATCACGTCGGACTTTGCCCGTAACGTGATTGGGTTTACTATCATCAACCCACATTGACAAGGTTGAAGACGGAGCAAGAAAGCGCGGACGGCGTTCGGCCTCCGTTATCCAGGGCGGATTCAAGAACCTGCCCGGAGGGTGAGCCTCGCAAAGAGTGTTTTCATCCGTGTTTATCAGGTCTTATTAGATTACCTCCGTTGTATCTCCGTCGCACATCCGTCGCTGTCACCGGGCGTATTAAAACCAGCCACCTGACGATTCTCCCACAGTTAATAGTACTTTCGCAAACAAGCCCATATCAGCAGTTTGCGTTGGTTACTTTGCGACATAACTCTCAACTACCGGCTTTTCGCTGGGTCGATTTCGCCCAGTCTTGGCTGGTTCGCACCGCCCCCTTGCACCGTTACACCTCCGTAGTACCTCTGTAGGCGATATGGAGGTGTAACGGAGGCCTCGACCTTTGCGCACAGGCATCTCAATTCAATGGCAGTGGGGAAAGGACGAGGGGTGCGTCGGCCTACCCCAATCCAAGCGCACGGGTCAGGGGGTGTGAGCCTGCAGAGTCGCCAGGTTTTCCCGAGCGATTGCGTTGGCAGGATCAAGAGTCAGGACGAACTCCAGGGCGGCCTGGGTGCCATCCTGGTCGCCGAGTTTGTAGAAACACTTGGCCAGGGAAAGGAAAACCCCCACCTGGTCCGGATGCTGGTTGATGAGTTTCCCGTAGATGCTCCCGGCTTCCTGATAGTACCCGTGGTCCCGTTTGCTGTCGGCGAGAAGTTTCATCGCGGTGGGGTCATTCGGGCGTAATTCGAGGGCGCGGTTCAGATTAGCTTCGGCTGCTTCCGGTTGGTTGAGCCGCAGTTGGACCATCGCCAATTGGATTTGCAGGTCCGGGTTGTCCGGGGTCTGGTGGACGGCAGCGGAGAAAGTGGCGCAGGCGGCCGGGTATTCCTGCAATTGGTACTGGAGGCTGCCGAGCGCCCCGAGGAGCCGCGGGTAATCGGGGGCAATCTGGACGGCCAGGATGAGGAAATCACGGGCTGCCAGCCAGTTTTCGCGGGCGTAGTGTGTGTCAGCGTACCGGAGGATAGAGGCAAGCAGGGCCGCTGGGTCTGGGGTTGGCTTGGGAGGGGCGGATATGGCAGGCATGGGGTCAGGTGTTTTCAAACTCACATTCTTTCGGCGTCGTTAGATTTATGGCTGCACGAGATGAACAGGGAAGGCGGGAAGGCGGGAAGGAGATGAGGCAATGATCCCGTTTGCGCCGACTGCCGTCGGCGGCTACTTTGGAGGAGGTTTACGCTATTCATGCTGTTGGCTGCTTAGCAATGGGTGTGCCGACACGGCAGAAGGCGGGAAAAGGCTTGGAAACGTGGTAATTATGACCCTCGACATCCCCCGCAGACGGCTTCCAACCGGAAAACGTGTCGGCCGCCCGGCAGGATTTGCCATCGGCGGCAGGCAGGATTTGCCCACCACTCCGGAATAGGTGGGGTACAGCCAGACAAACTCCGCTATAATTCTAAAAACAGCAGTTGAAACCACGGATTTCACCGATAACAGGATAAAGAAGGGATTGCGGTGGAAGAGGTGTTCACCCGGCGAGTAGCCGCGAAAGAGGTTCTCGACCATGACGAAGCCCGTTCCCGTCCGTGTTATCCTGTCATCCGTGGTTCCTGAACTGCCGGATTTAGGATAATCCACCACGAAACACAGTTAGAGAAAGCAGTCAATAGCCACGAAAGAACACAAAGAGCACAAAGAACGCAGAGAACGGAAGCTATGCCGTCTCGGTTTCTGGGGTTACAGCGATGTCTGATTTCCCGCTCTATCACTGCTTCATTATGGCTAAGTTCACAGGTGTTCGGAAATTTGTTTGGTTGGAACTTTTAGCGTCTTTAGCGTGTTTAGCGGGTGCCCGACGCTTGCCCATGACCTTGCATAAACGACCGCCTTCGTCGCCCCCCGTCCACCCCTGGAAAAGCAGAAAGCAGAAATCGGAAAACAAGACTACCGATCACCGATTACCGATTACCGATCACCGACCACCGGTCCCCGCTGGCCGGGGCAAGAGTTCCACGGGCAATTTGTCCGGCGCACTGAAGGCAGTCCATCGCGGCTTCATGGGCGCCAAGGTAGGAGTGGCATAGGGCCAGGGAAACCAGGTTTTCGTAGTGGCCCGGGGCCGCCTGGAGCAGCCGGTCATAATAGCCGGCGGCGTCGGCGTAACGGCCTTCGTCCCGGTTCAGATCGGCCAGGAGTTGCAGTGCGGGGGCGCTCTCCGAGTCCAAGTCCAATGCGCGGCGCATGTAGCCCTCGAAGCTTGGAATATCTTCGAGGAGCAGGCATGTGTGGGCCAGGCGGACTTGCAGGCTGGCATCCCGGGGGTCGTAAGCGGCGGCATAGCCGTAGGCGCGGCCGGCCGCGTCGTATTCGGCCAGTGAGAAATGGAGTTGCCCCAACTGTTGCCACGTCGCGCCTGGGTGCGCGGCGGGCTGGCGGACCAACTTGAGGAAGGCGTCGGCGGCCGCATAGCGGGCAGCCGTGAAGTGTTCCTGGGCCGCCTCGAGGACGATGGCCACCAGTCCGGCGGAGTCGGGCACGGTGGGGAGATCGCTGAAGGATGAAGGCTGAAAGCTGAATCCGCGGCGGAAGGCGGTCGGGTCGCCGGCGGAAACGGGCAGGCGGCAGGCGCGGGTGGCGCGGCGGGTGAAGTTGCCGGGTCGAGCGCGGCAACCTGGGCGGCGGCTGCGGGGCAGACCCGTGGGGCTGGGCCGGTCGCTCCAGCCTCGTGGGTCAGGGTTATAGTTCGCGTTACGCACTTTGAATTTCAC
This sequence comes from Verrucomicrobiota bacterium, assembly GCA_037130375.1. GTDB lineage: Bacteria > Verrucomicrobiota > Verrucomicrobiia > Limisphaerales > UBA8199 > JAPLUA01. The sequence continues at coordinate 3,338 of JBAXTC010000646.1, forward strand.
CTTTCGTTCTGGGTTGACAGAGACCGGCGTGATTGGGTTATTGCAGCAGCCTCAGGACGCTTTGCGGCAACTGATTGGCCTGTGCGAGCATGGCGGTGGCGGATTGGACCATGATGTTCGTCCGGGCGTATTCGGTGGATTCATCCGCGATGTCCACGTCCTGGATGTGGGAACTGGCCGCCGTAAGGTTTTGCTTGCTGATGGTGAGTTGGTCTGCGCTGTAGCTCAGCCGGGACTGGTAGGAACCAAGGGTGGCACGGTCGGACCCGACCTGCGACAAAGCCAGCTTCACTGCGGCCAGGCTGGCTTGGGCTGCCGCGACGGTGCCGATGCCCATGCCAGCCGGAGTAAGAGTGGCGGTGCTGATGGCATAGTTGCCGGCGGCCAAAGTCAATGCGCCACTGGAAGCCAGGTTGGTCTTCTGGAGTAAGTTAGTACCTGTCTGGGATAGGGCAAGCGCAGGGCCGCCCGTAGTGTTGGTCAGGGTGACGAGTCCCGTCGCCTCGTTGAGGCTGGCGGTCAGGCTCGGATCGGCAACGTGAATGCGGTCAAACACCTGTTGCAAGGTGTCGTTGGGCGAGACGGCAACCTTGGGACCGAGGACGGTAACGTTGGCGGTGCTGGTGGCAGTGCCATTCACGGCCCCGACCTTTGCGGCCAAGGTCAGTGGCTCAGTAGAAGCCAGGTTGGTCTTTTGGAGGAAGTTAGCCCCACCTGACTGTGATAGGTCAACGGCGGTGCCTTTGGTGCTGGTCAGAGTGATCTTCCCCGTGGTCGCGTCGAGAGCGGCGGTGATGGACGGATCGGCAGCCGTGATCTTGTTAAACACGCCTTGCAAAGTGTCGGTGGCCAGGATGGTTACCTTGGGATCGGAGCCACCGGCACCGAGGTTGATGGTCCCGGCCGTGATCCCCAGTTCGGAGAGCGTCGTGGTGGACTGCGCGATGGTATCAAGGTTGATGTTACCTCCCGCGATGCTCAGTTGGGAGAGCTGCATACTTGCCCTGGCGGCGGGACTGCTGACCACCGAGTACGGCGCCACGCTCACGTTGATTCCAGCCATGGAAAAGGCACCGCCTTCGGAATCAATCGTCACGGCGAGCGCTTGGGAGGAGAACAGGCTCACGCCGTTGAACTCCTTGTCCACGTTGGTCGAAATGTAGCTCTGCAGCTCGCTGAACTCCTTGTTGTAGAGCGCCCGGTCGGGGTCAGACTTGGTGGCATCCTGGGCGAGGATGGCGAGTTCGCTCATGCGGTCCAGGGCCTTGCC
>JBAXTC010000647.1:0-4604 GCA_037130375.1 Verrucomicrobiota bacterium
GCCTCGAAAAACCGCTAAATGGAATAGTCGGCATCCCCCGCCTTCTTCCAGCAGGAGATGAACAGCGAAGACGGGAAGACGGGAAGAGGAAGAGGCACTGATCCCCATCACTCAACACGAAACACACGAACCACACGAAATCACGCAACGAGCCGCGCCCGCACCCGCACGCCTGCGCTTACAGGCCCGCACCGGAGCGCCGGCTTTAGACGGCTTACATCGCACCCCCTTACTGGCTGGCGGCATCGCCAATCGGTCGTCCAAAGCCGCCGCTCCGTTTCTCCTCTGGAATCCTTATGCCGCAATGCGCTGGCCGCACGCTCATAACACGCCGACAACACCGGAGCTGCCGGTGCGCAGGAAACAACCAAGCCGACCAATACCACGTGCGATAGCCGCCAGCCTTTTGCGCTGTTTTCAGTGGAATGAGACCAAGTGAAATTAACTCCGTAGGAGTGGCATGTTTATAGAAACGGACACCCAGCCACCAGCAATTCATTTTGACAGGTCGTAGGGTAGGTCTCCGACCTGCCAGTCCACGGAGTCTCCGACTCCGTGCGGGCCAGAGCCAGACATCTGCCCCACGCTGCTCCCCAAAGTGAAAACTGCTGCCGAACTACCGTTTCTCGCCCGCGTCCGCTACTCGACGCAGATAATCGAAGGAGTAAATCCCAGTCGCATGGCCGTCGGCCCAAACCGGTTAGACGGCGTAGGTGCCCACACTTTCGACACGCAGCAATTGGAAGGCCTGTCGAGACAGCGGCTGCTCCGGGTTTTTGTAGAGGTTCCCCATGACGTCCACCTCCCCTTTGCAGCCGGCGCACGGGCAGGCTCGCCGCAGTGTTTCCAGCGGGATAAAGCTTTCGCTGTCGTCATCCCATTTGATGGCCAATTCCTCGCCAACCTGCTGCATGTCCGTCGGTCGCATATCACATCAGTTCAAGCACCCGATGCAACTCCGCGTCAGTGTTGTAGCAGTGCGGCGAGAGGCGAATATATTTCTGGCCTGCGCGGTCGGCGCGGAACGATGTCACGACGCCTGCATCCAGAAGTTTCTGGTGCAACCCTGCCAAATCCGAGCCGGGGCGAAAGAACGAGACGATGCCGCTCCCTGTTTGCGCCGTCGCGTCCGCATGCAGGACGGTGTAGCCCTTGGCTTGCAGCGCGGGCGCGAGCAGCGCGCGTTTGCGCAACAACTCGCGCGCGATATTCTCGATGCCCAACTCCAGAATCAGTTCCATCGCCGTGACCAGGCCGACAATGCCCAGCAGATTGTGCGTCCCGGCTTCGTATTTCTGCGAGTCGGTGCGAAACACGATTTGCTCCTGCGCCACATAATTCGGGCAGCGCACGTTGTTCCAGCCGTAAATCGGCGGGTTGATCTTGTCCTGCACGGAACGGCGCACGTAGAGCACTCCGGCTCCGCATGGCCCCAGCAGCCATTTGTGCGCGTCCGCTGCGAGCAGATCGACATGTTCGACCGTCGTTGGAAATGCCCCGAGGGTCTGGATGGCGTCCAGGCAGAAAAGAATATTCCGCTCGTGCAGGTATTTGCCAATAGCCTCATAATCAATGCGATAACCGCTGATAAAGTGGCAGGAAGCCAGCGCAACCAGACGGGTGTTTTCATCCACCTGGCCCATTACATCCTGCGGCCGAATCACCCCCAGCCCGCGCGTGTTCATCAGGCGCACTTCCACCCCTTGTTCCGCCAGCGCCATCCACGGATAGACGTTCGACGGATAGTCGTCGAAGTAAATGAGAATGTTGTCGCTTTTCCGCAGTTTAAGCCCGCTTGCGATGAAACTCAGCGCCAGCGAGGTCGGCCCTACAAAGGCGACCTCGTCCGCCTGGCAATTGAGCAGTTGCGCCGCCAGCTTCCGTCCGTTCTCCAACACCGCCGGATAAACGAACTTCTCCTGGTCACCGGTGGCAGACTGGCGGGCGTATTCGGCGATTGCTTCTGCAGCCCGGCGCGGCAACGGGCAGTCGCCCGCATGCGCCAGAAATATCTTGTCTCGCGTGACGGGAAACTCATGGCGGCGCAAGTCTTCGTTGCCGAGGATTTCGTTTAAATTCATGCGGCGTATCTTAAACGATGCCGGCCAATCCGCAAGTTCCAGGTACCGTTCCGCCCACAAACCCTAAACATGCAACTCCCGGCTCCGCTCGACACATCTGATTTCGGGTTTCAGACTTACCAACCGCCCGCGTCTCGAATCTGGCCGAAGTAACCGAGGTAAAAGTGGACGATCTGGTAGGCGATCAGCAGCACCACGAAGAAATAAATGGCGCGCGGCGTCCACTGCGCCACGGCATGAAGTTTGCGCGAACCCTCTTCCTCATAATACGCGCGCAAGCGCCGCAAGGTATCGTCAAGCGTTCCGCTGATTTCTCCCGTGGCATACTGGTTCGCAAATAGCTCGGGAAACCTCGGCGAGTCGCGGACAACCTCGGCGGGTGTTCGGCCGGCGTCCACCATTGGCCGCCAGGCCGCCACGGTCTGGCGCAGAGCCGGCGAACCGCTGGCCGTTGCCGCCAGTTCCCAGGCCTCCACAATCGAGACGCCCGCACTAGTGAGCGCCTCCAGGGCCGCAGCCAGCCGCGAAAGCGCCAGGTAATGTCGCGCCGTCCCCAGCACCGGAACCCGTTGAAGGATAGCCTCCAACCGCCCCCGCCAAACTTCGCCGTGCCCGCTCTGGGCGGCGTAAATCATCAGCGCCACCACAGCGTAAATCGGAATGAGCACACCGAAGGTCTGGGCCAGGTAAGCCAGCCAGTCGCCGGATGAAAACAGCTTCGGGAAGGGTAAAATGAACACGGCGAAGTGAAACAAAAAAGCCGGATAGGCCAGATCACCGATCATCCCGCGAGCAAGCCGGGCGCGGACGCGGTAATAATCGGTCAACGATCGGAAGCACGCCTCCAGCCGCCCGCTCTCTTCGCCCGCTCGCAACAGCGAGGTGTCGAATACTGGCAGCCAATTGTCAACGCCCTGCAACGACTCAGTGAGGGTGCAACCGCCCGCAAGCCCGTCTAGCACTTGCTCGATCGGCCTCCGGTAGGATGGGGCAGGGGGATTGCGTTTCAACTGTTCCAGCGCGCGAACGAGTCCCAGACCCGCGCCAGTGAGCTGGCCAAGCTGGAGATAAAAATCAGCGCGCTGCGACAACTGTCCCGGCGTAAGGATCAGCGCCATCCTCAGACCACCAAGCGATCAAAGCTGGCCTTGAGATCACGCTTGCTGCGGAGACCTACCATTTGATCGACCACCTGCCCTTGATTGAAGAGCAGCAGGGTGGGGATGGCGCGAACGCTGTATTCGGCCGCAAGCTTCTGCTGGTTATCAATATTCACTTTGCCGATTCTGGCGCGGCCGTCGTATTCCTCGACCAATTCGTCAAGAATGGGCGCGATCATTTTGCACGGACCACACCACTCCGCCCAAAAATCGACCAGCACGGGCGTAGTGGATTGAAGCACTTCCTTTCCAAAGTTCTCCTGCGTCAAAACAAGAATTTTCGGCGAGCTCATAATAAAGACAACTTCGATTTGTTGGACAACCGACTCTCGCCGATTAGACCCTTATCAAGGCCAAACCAGCGAGATCCTATTGGCCGTCTCAGAACCACTGATAGTAATTGTTGAGCGTCGTGGCAACGGCCGCCAATCCAACAACCATCGCGGCGATGGCAAGGACGGTGTCAAGCATGCTGGCGCTCTGGCGAACCGCCATGGGCGCAGCCATCGGGCGCGGCGCGGGACCGGTCGTGCGGGCGGGTGCGGCGGGTGCGGCAGCGGTGGCACGGGCGGGACTCGGCGCGTGGGTCTGCACGGCAGCAACCGCGACTGGAGCCGGCCCGGCTGTCGGCCCGCCAGTAGGACCACCAGGAGGCAGGGTCGGCAGTTTGATGGTCGGTGCGGCCGTCGGTTTGGGCGGTAAATTGATGCGGACCGTTTCCTTCTTGGGTTGGACCTTGCCGGTCTCCTTCTTCGGTGGAACAGCGCCGCTCGGTATTGTAGGAATGTTCTCAGCCATAAATCTAATTTCGGTTCAAACTAGGATTGCTCGTTGCCAGTGTCAAACTCTTAAATCAGATTTACAAAAATCACTGCGCGTCTTTTTCGGAGCGAGGACAGGGGCGCAAGACAGAATTGGTCGAAGCCTGCGCTTTCATGGGAATCAAACCCTAAAACAGCAGTTGGAACCACGGATTACAGCAGTTGGAACCACGGATTTCACGGATTTCACGGATAAAGAAGGGATTGCGGTGCAAGGGATGTTCACCCGGCGGGTGGCGGCGAAAGAGGTTCTCGACCGTGACGAAGCCCAATGCCGTTAGGATTTGACCCTCCTCATCCCGGAGGGATGGCCGAAAATAGCCCAACGTTTTAACACGTTGGGTGCGCGGGTTTAGATGTGCATAAGTCCCGACAGGGACGGCTGCCCCCCTGCGAGATCGGTCAGTCGTCCTTTCAGGACTTATCGCACTGTGGGCGCTGGTTCCCAACGTTTAAACGTTGGGCTATTCTCGCATGTCCCTCCGGGACAAAGGCTTGGACCGGTTTCTCGGGCCTTCTCTGGGATCAAATCCTAGTGACAT
>JBAXTC010000648.1:0-4602 GCA_037130375.1 Verrucomicrobiota bacterium
CGTCTATATCCAGCGCGGTCTGGCAGCCATGCGCCAGGAGCGGAAAGAGCACCCCAATTTGTTGAAAGAAGCGGCAGTGTTTTTGCGATTATTATTCTGGTGAGCACAAACGACCAACAATTTTTTGACCTGGCAATGAAGGCCATCGCCGGCAAAGCAAACGCCGGCGAACGCACCGAGTTGGACTCCCTGCTCGGCAGCCACCCCGAGCTACGGGAGGAGTATGTCGAATTGCAGGCGGACGCACGCCTGGCTAGGGAAGTCCTGCCACTGCTGGGCAGAACCGAGGCCCAGTCTGGGCATCTTCCCGGCTATGCCCGCAACCGGCTGCTGGCCAGCGTCCGGCGAGCTTTCCCTAGGCCGCAAACTGGCTTGGACGACGGTCTATTGGATGTTGGCCCCTTCGTTCATGTCCCCAGACCGGCTTTCTGCTACGCCCCCCCCCCCCGATTGAAGGCGGGCCGCGTTCAGAAACACGCCCTATTGCGCTGGTGGCAGTGGTTTGGCTTAGCCGCCGCTGCCGCAGCCGCCCTGATACTGATCGTTCCTGCACTTCTCAAACTAGCGACATCGCCCGTCCAATTGGCACCCCTCGTCCAGTTGGCAATGTTGGACACGGAGGGTGCAACCCGCGGGATGGCTGCAAACCCAACCGCCGCGCTTGAGCAGACCTGGAGTGGCTCCAAGGTCGAAACCTTCACGGCATCGGGGGAGCTGAAGCGTTGGCTGAACGAGTGGCCTGCGGAGAGCCGTCAGCCCGTCATAAAGATTATTTTCGACCGCGACTTCGCCCAGGTCCGGGTTGCTGGAAGGTGGAAGGGAAAGCCCGCCTTCGAGAAGGTATTCCCCGTCGCCCAGGTTCGCGGATTATTCCCCGTCGCCCAGGAACAGGATCTGCCGGGCGTCCTAGAGGCGGTTCGCGGATTCATTGAGGAGCAGATGCGGCCATGAAAGCCTGGTGTCAACAAGTGCCATACTTCTTCTGTCTGCCAGCGCTACCAGCAGGCGCACGACTGCTGGGTATTAGCCTTTTGCTCGTCTGCTTACTTCTTCCGAGCCAGAAATCTGCCATCGCGGCCGAGGCGAATGCGCAGGAAGCGCAATTGGTCAGGAAGTTGGACAATCTGGTTGGAAAGAGCAGATATGCCGAGGCAATACCGCTCGCGGAAGAGATGACCGCAGACTCGGAACGAAAATATGGCACCAGCAGTACAAATGTGGCAACCAGTTTGGACCGTTTCGCTATCTTGTACTATCGAACAGCCGATTACGCGAAGGCCGAGCCTTTGTACCAACGCAGCTTAAAGATCCGGGAGAAGCAGTTGGGGCCGGAGCACCCGGAAACGGCGACGGCATTGAACAATTTGGCTGCAGTGTATCGCGCCATGGGTGACTACGGAAAGGCCGAGTCTTTGTTCCGATGCAGCTTGAAGATCATGGAGAAGCAGTTGGGTCCCGAACATCCCGATACGGCAACGCCTTTGAACAACCTGGCCGGGCTATATGGGGATATGGGCGACTACGGTAAGGCCGAGCCTCTGTTCCAACGCTGCCTGAAGATTCGCGAGAAGCAGTTGGGGCCGGAGCATCTCGATACGGCAACGACATTGAACAATTTGGGATTGCTATATTTGGCCATCAGTGATTATGGCAAGGCCGAGCCTTTGTTCGAGCGCAGCTTGAAGATCATGGAGAAGCAATTGGGGCCCGAACATCCCGATATGGCAGCGCCGTTGAACAATCTGGCCGGGCTATATAGAGCCATGGGCGACTACGCTAAGGCTGAGTCCCTGTTCCAACGTAGCCTGAAGATCAAAGAGAAGCAGTTGGGGCCGGAGCATCTCGATACGGCAACGACATTGAACAATTTGGCCCAGCTATATTACGCCATGGGCGATTACGCGAAGGCCGAGCCTTTGTACCTACGCAGCCTGAAGATCATGGAGGAGCACCTGGGGCCGGAGCACCCGAATACGGCGAAGGCGTTGGGCATTTTGGCTGAGCTATATTACGCCATAGGCGATTACGGAAAGGCCGAGCATCTACTTCAGCGCAGCTTGAAGATCATGGAGAATCGGTTGGGGCACGAGCACCCGGATACGCTAACGGCGTTGAGCAGTTTGGCCTCACTTTATCAGGCCACGGCGGATTACCGCAAGGCCGAGCCTCTCTATCAACGCAGCTTGAAGGTCAGGGAGAAGCGGTTGGGACCGGAGCATCCCGATACGGCAAAGTCGTTGGACGCTTTGGGCGGGCTATACAGGGACATCGGCGACTACGGCAAGGCCGAGCCTTTACTCCAGCGCAGCTTGAAGATCAGGGAGAAAGTGTTGGGATCGGAGCATCCCGATACGGCAAACTCATTGAACAATTTGGCCGTGCTATACCAGGACATGGCCGACTACGGCAAGGCCGAGCCTTTACTCCAGCGCAGCTTGAAGATCAGGGAGAAAGTGTTGGGACCGGAGCATACCGATACGGCAAACTCATTGAACAATTTGGCCGTGCTATATCAGGACATGGGCAACTACGGCAAGGCCGAGCTTTTTTACCAACGCAGCCTGAATATCAGGGAGAGGAAACTGGGGCCGGAGCATTCGGATACCGGAACGTCATTGAACAATTTGGCCGAGTTATATAATGCCTTGGGCGACTACGCTAAGGCCGAGCCTCTGTTCCAACGTAGCTTGAAGATCCTGGAGAAGCGATTGGGGCCGGAGCACCCGGATACGGCAACGGCACTGGGCAATTTGGCCGGGCTATATGAGCACAGGGGCGACTTCAGCAAGGCAAAGCCTTTGTACCAACGCAGCTTGAAGATCAGGGAGAAAGTGTTGGGACCGGAGCATCCCAATACGGCAAACTCGTTGAACAATTTGGCCGGGCTATATCAGGACATGGCCGATTACGGCAACGCCGAACTTCTGTTCCAAAGCAGCTTAAAGATCATGGAGGATCGGTTGGGACCGGAGCACCCGGATACTGCAGCGGCATTGAGCAATTTGGCCTTGCTGTATCAGGCAGCGGAGGATTACCGCAAAGCCGAGCCTCTCTACCAGCGCAGCTTGAAGATTACGGAGAAAGTGTTGGGACCGGAGCATCCCGATACTGCAACGACGCTAGAGAATCTAGCCTGGTTGAGCGCAAGCAGGGCAGATCTCGTTCAGGGCCGCCTGTTGGCCCAGAGAGCAACAGCCGCACGGGAGAAAGTGCTCGGTGAGATTCTGTCGTTTGCTTCCGAGCGCCAACGGCTAGGCTACCAGCAAAGACAAGACCCGTATAGCCTATCGGCCGTGCTGGGGAGCGCCGCAGAGTTGGCGGAAGCCATTCTGCGGAATAAGGGTGTTGTCTTGGACTCGCTGTTGGAGGAAGAATTAGTCGCACAGTCCTCAAAAGACCCCGAGATGAAAAAGATGCTGGATGAGCGGCAAGCCGCAGGTCGGCTGCTAGTAAAGCTGCAGTTTGAGGTTCCGAAGGACGTTGGCCAGGAGGCACGAAAGCGGCGATTGGCTGAGAAAGAGGCATTGGAACAGCGGGTGGAGAATTTGCAGAAGGCTCTGGCGCGAAATGTCGCCTCGTTGGGCGATGTGCGGCGGGCTTTGCGCATCACGGTGCCGAAAGTCCAATCGGCGTTGGCCAACGATGCAGTTCTATTGGAATTTGCCCGGTACAGCCGTCATCTCGGCAAAGGCAAGTTCGAGATATGTTACGGAGTGATTCTAGTTGCCAATCCAAAGGTGGAACTTCAGACCGCGAAGGCCGGCGAGGTGGTCTGGGTGCCGTTGGGATCGGCCAAGAGCATCGAACGAACCCTCAAGGAGTATGGCGAGGTGATGCGCGGAGAGAGGCGCGGCGAGCTGAGCCTGCTGCGCACCCTCCACGCGCAACTGTTCGAACCAATTCAGAAGCGGCTGCCGAAGGGCATCACCACTCTCGTTATCAGCCCGGATGCGGAGCTAAACTTCATGAGTTTCGCCACCCTGGTCAATGAGCAGGACAGGTTCCTTGCGGAACAGTACACGATCAAGTACGTAGCGAGCGGGCGAGACCTGGTATTCGGGCGGGCAGGCAAGAAAGGATCCCGGCGTCTGGCGGTGTTTGCCAACCCAGCCTTTGGAGAGAAGCCGGCAGTCGCAGGATCCTCTGCCACTAACGTCGTCCATTTGACCATGATGACTACAGACCAGCGGGATTATGCGGGCTTCACCCTGGCGCCGCTGCCAAACACGCTGCAAGAGGCGGAGTTCCTGCGGGAAAGGAGTTCAGGCTGGAACATGCAAGGTGTCATGTATGCGGGCGCTGAGGCAACCGAGGCCGAGGTGAAGGCAGTGAAATCGCCCTACATCCTCCACCTGTCAACGCATGGTTTCTTCCTGCCGGACACCCTGCCATGCAACAAACCGGCTATGAATACCCGGTTGCTGGGTCGGGAGCGTTTGCCGGTCGTGCTGCACAATCCGATGCAACGGAGCGGTCTGGCGTTTGCGGGGGCGCAGTTGACCCTGGATGCCTGGAAACACGGTGAGACACCGGACCCAGAGAACGACGGCATCCTCATGGCGCAGGAGGTTGGAACGATGAACCTCAAAGAGACGTGGCTGG
>JBAXTC010000649.1:0-4599 GCA_037130375.1 Verrucomicrobiota bacterium
CACGGATAAAGAAGGGATTGCGGTGCCAGGGGTGTTCACCCGGCGGGTGGCCGCGCAAAGGCCGTCCGCCTTTGGACAATGATTTCCCCTTCCTGGGAGATATCCGGTTATGCTCCGCGCCGCGCGCCTGGCTGGAGAATATGCGGAGGTCGCGCAAGCGCGGTGCGGAGGTTGCGCGGACATTATCGAAGGCGGAACTGGAAGAGCGTCTCGACGGTTTGCTGCGTCAAGGGGGTGAGGCGGCGCTGAACCGGTTGAGGGATGATGCGCGCGATGTCAGCCAGAAGCTCAGCATGGCGGAAGAATTCCGTTCACTCGACGAGCTGATTGGCACATTCCTGGGCACGCGGGAAGCCAGGCTCGAAACCGCCGTGGGGCAGGCACGGAAGAGAGGCCTGCCGTATGACCCGGACCGGTTGGCTCTGTTCCAGTCGCTTTTTGCGGAGTTGCAAGCCCGAGGCCCGGTCACCAGACCATCGAAAAGCATGGTTGATTCAGCCAAAACGAATCTCGCCTTTTTTGAGTCGTATTTCTCCATCTCAGTCCGGCAAGATCACTCCCCTGGTTCAAGTGCTCGATTTTGCCCAGAGATACGCCGCCTCCATTCGGTGGGAGGATTTCGCTTTAGCCAGAGCGGATTTGCAAGCTACCAATGCGTTCATGGATGCGAACGAGGCGGAAGATAAAGCCGTTCGGCTTGTTTTGTCGAAGGGAGGAATCTGATCGCGAACATTGTTCTTCAGAAGGCCCCAGTCAGGAGATTGGCAGCAGCGTTGGCCCCTGGTCCGCGCGATTCACAGCCTGACGTGGTATTCCCTATCGACAAACATAGAATGCGTTAAGCTGTTCATCTTCCCGGTTGTTTTCTACATTCCTCGGGAGATGAGCTCATTGGCGAGTGAACTTTTCCGGGAAGTGTGCCCGGGGTTATTCCGCGTTCTCGCAGGACGGAATGCGAGGACGTATGTCGATGTGCTGGATGAATTGGAACTGGAATCAACCCAGCGGCACGACGGCATGAGCCGCGAGGAGGCATTGGCCATCATTGTGGATGTTTTGGAACAGCATCCGGACTTTCTGCCAGACCATGAAGAAATGGGGGCTGAAGAGGCGGGTGACTTCGTAGCGCTACCGCCGAAAGAGCGCGCCCGCCGAGTTCTCGATTATCTTGCGCGCAAGGATGTTGGCTGGGTTGAGGATGTTCAACTGCCCGATTGGCAGCGCCGCGTCCGATTTGATGCCCATGGGGCGATCTTGCTGGATGCGCTTCGGCGCATCGCCCGCCCTGACGCGGCAGTCTTCACCGATCCCTTCGTGGGAGTGTGTGCAACCCTTGCCAATGTGGACGCCTTTGCCAAAGAGCCGTTCACCCATTTGGAGAATTGCCTTAAGGGTGCAACGGACGGATTGCGCGAGCTTCGGGGCATGGGAAAAAGCATCGAGCGATTCATTCGTCGCCAACTGGAGGCTCGCACGTTGGGTGAAAGTTATGCGGTCATTTTTGATCAATACGCGGAGCAAGTCGGTCACGAGTGCTACGCCGGGTTGGTCCGTGCGCAGCTCCCGGCCCGGCTCGATGCCGCCCGGGAACGAATTCGCAAAATGCTCGGCGCCACCGACCTGTTGCACAAGATGCAGGCGGAAGTCATGCGCCGGGAGAATTCAGAAGCCGCTCCTGCAATGGCCTGTGTGTGCAACCATCTGCGAGAACTCGAAGACAAGCTGGACTTTGTTCAGCCGCTGGCAGATGAGATTGATCACAGGACAGCAGAGTTCACGCGCCGTTCGCTTGCACGCTCACGGTATTTGCAGGAGGTGGTTGGGGAACGCCGCGGCCAGATCAAAGAATTCTTTGAGAAGATCAACCGGTCATTTCCTGGCCAGCGTCTGGTGAATCTCGAGGAACTGAAGGATTTGCCGTCACTTCTATTGCCCGACGCCAAACTTCTCGCCGGTAGAGATTCGCTTTATGAACCACCCCGACGGTGGACGATGGAGGACAATGCCCCCGTGGACGATGAAGTCAGTGAAGCGATGCGCGACTATACGAAAGCCCAACTTGGCGGCGCGATGCGCAACTCGCTGACCGTCGCTCGCGCCAACCGATTTGTCGCTCAACTGCCCGGCGGTAAGGGCGATCGAGTTGCCAGCCGGGATCTGCCGATTCGGAACGAGGATGACATGGACGACTTGGTGGCGATGCTGCTCCATGCCGAATCATCGGAATCGCGTTATCGCATTGAAGTGCCGTCGGCTCACGACGATTCCGGACCTCCTGAGAAGGATCACAAGCTGACTTACGCCTTCGACCGGTTTTTCGTAATTAAGAAATGAACATCGACATCAACACGCCAACTCCGGCACCGCTGCTGCGCCTGACCGATGTGGACCGTGCCCGGCTGGGTGAGGCGTTGCAGGCTCTGCTGGCGCATGGATCCATCCTCGGCATCGAATCAGGCGAGAGCGATCTCTACGCATGGTCCCGGCAAAACTTTGACTGGCTGCGCGAAACGGCGGCACTCGCAGGGCTCGCAGTGTCCATGGAACACGAGAGCCGCCTCATCCAGGCAGTGCCTGAGCATCCGGTCCTGACCCTCAACCTGCGACAGGACATCACAATCGTACTGCTCGCCTTGTGGTATGAATATGACACCCAGGTCCGGGATTACGGCGCGGCACAGGTAATGTTATCAGTGGAACAACTCAATCAACTGCTCAAAGAAAAGTTGCTTCCTGACCTCAAGAGCCAGCCCAGCGCCGGCCGTATGCTGGAGATTCTGCGGCAGGCCCAGCGCTTTAATTTGATTCGGTTTGAATCGACCCAGCCTTTCGAACAATCACGAATTGAAGTGCTCAAGACCCTGCCGCGTGTGATCCAGTTCAACGAAATTGCCGAGTGGACGCGAACGGCCGATTTGCACAAGCATCCGCAATCAGCCCTCTCGAACGATGAAGAAAACGGCGGTGATGTGGAGGGAGGCCAGCCGTGAGCCGCGCGATCAAGCTGACCCGCATTCATGCCATCAATTGGTATGGCTACAACGATTCATTGCCAGTCGAGGGCAATCTTCTTCTTGCCGGCGTCACCGGTTCGGGGAAATCCGTTCTGATGGACCTGATCATGACGGTTCTTGTCGGGACGGATGCGGCACACCGTCATTTCAATCGGTCCGCCACCGGTGGCCAGTCAGACCGCACGGTCAAGAGTTACTGTTTGCTCGATACCAAGCGGGAGGAGAATGGGGTCCAGCAGTACCTTCGATCAGCGGCGATCACCTATGTTGCGCTGGAATTCTCCTGGCCGCGCAAAGCAACGGAGGAGGAGCGGATTGAAACCTGGGGGATACGAATTGAGTTTCGAAATACAGCGGAGAATCAAGGCCACATCAAACCTTTCGTCGTTTATGGCCCGCTGACCAAAGCCGATTTTCTGGCCTCCGACCGCCGCCCGCTGGAGGCTGCAGAGTTTAAGCACCTGGTAGAAAAGGCTCGGGACGGGAAGCTATTCGAAACGCAGGAGCAATACCTGAGGGACATGGCGAACGACCAGCACCTGAATTTCAACCGGACGGTGCTCAGTTCCCTCCTGCCACAGGCGATGTCTTTCACCAATCTGAAGAGCTTTGACGAATTCTGCCGCCGTTTCATCCTGCCGGACGACAAATTGAACGTGGCCGATGTCGTTGCCAGTTACCGCAATTTTAAGGCCTACGAAAACGACCTGCGCGCCTCGTTCGATCAGCAAACCCGTTTGGAAACGATTCGAGATTTGCACCGCGACCACACGGCTGCCACGCGGGACCGCGTGGTGGCGCGCTGGCTGTCCGCCGAACTGGCCCACGAACACGCCGCCGCAGGCGTTCGCGAACACGAGGAACACCTCCAGACCCAGAGGATCGCATTTGCGGCGGAAGAAGCCCGTATCGGCGAACTGGACCGGCTCATTGGGGAGCGCAAAAGCCACATCAAAAGCGAAGAGGCCGCTTTGAAAGCCTTGCCGGGCGGCGACCTTTATCTTGAGTTGCAGGAGCAGAAAAAGCGGTTGGCCGGTGAGAGCAGCCGGCTAAGGGACGTAGGAAATACGGTCGATTCCGCCCTCAGAAACCGCGTCCTAAAGGCCCGCCAGTGGCTGAATGAGGTCAAAACCGCCCCCTTGACCGAACCGGTGGACACGTCACCCTTGGAAGTAGCCATCAAGCAACTCGAAAGCTGCGCGAAGGAGCAGACTGAGCCGGCTCTCGGAGGCATCGCCGTCGGAGCCGACGACTTGAAGGCTGCCCTGGGTCGGGCCGTGAGTCCCACGGAGCGCAAACTCAGAGAGATTCGCGACCAGAAGGGCCGGTTGCGTGAGGAAGTGACCTTGCTGGCAAACGGGCAACTGCCCTTCCCCACAACCGTACTTAACACCTTAAATCAAAGCCTGCCATCCGGGGGCCGAACTCCGCCTGCCCAGCCGTTGTGTAAATTGTGCGAGGTGACCGACGAGGACTGGCGCGCCGCCATCGAGGTCGCGTTCAATCGCAAATTTGCCATCGTCGTGAGTGACGCGGATTATCCGGCGGCGGTCAAAATCTATCAGGGGCTCAAAACGGAGTCGCC
>JBAXTC010000065.1:0-18368 GCA_037130375.1 Verrucomicrobiota bacterium
CGGGAAAAGGCCGATTGCGTGAAACGTTAAACCTGATGCGTTAAACCTGATGCGTGATGCGTGATGCGTGAAACGTGATGCGTGATGCGTGATGCGTGATGCGTGATGCGTGGAGCGTGGAGCGTGATGCGTGATGCGTGATGCGTGATGCGTGATGCGGGGAGCGTGGAGCGTGAAAGGCCGCCCGTTCGACATTTCACGTCTCCCAGTCTCCCATTTCACGCATCACGCATCACGCATCACGTTTCACCTCCCCAACCCAAGGTCCACGCAAATAATCTCCTTATCGTTCCTCGCATACGCACG
This sequence comes from Verrucomicrobiota bacterium, assembly GCA_037130375.1. Classification (GTDB taxonomy): domain Bacteria; phylum Verrucomicrobiota; class Verrucomicrobiia; order Limisphaerales; family UBA8199; genus JAPLUA01. Next base: position 307 of record JBAXTC010000065.1, read on the forward strand.
TCGGTTGGCGAAGGCGGGATGCGACCATAACACGGCCCGGCCTGCGGCGCTGCCGGTCGGCTCCAACAGGTGCGCGCGGCTGATTTCCTCGTACCCGCGCGGGCTGAGCTTTGCGATGATCAAATCGCCCTTTTCATTGAAGAGAAAGAACCGGTCGCCGTTCTTCACGATGAATGCGTTGGCCCAGCGGACGGGTTCGCCCGCGGTGGTGGCTTGAAAGGTTTCCCAGACGCGCTCGCCGGTTTCGAGCTTTAAGCAGCGCAACTGGCCGTAGCTGCAGACGCCGTAAATGGAGCCGTCCTGGAGGAAGGGCGTACACATTACCGCATTCAAATGGGTGGTGTCCTTCTCATTGACCTTGAGTGTGCGCCAGACGGTGGTGGCGGCGGGTTTGGCCGAATCAAGCCGCAGCATCAGTGAGCCACTGTAAAAGGCAGTGAAGAACAGGGAGTCGCCCAGCTTGCGCGGCGTGGCGAGGGTCATGCCTGTGCGCGATTTGAACGGGACCGACCAATAGACATCGCCGGTCATCGGGTCGAGCGAATTGGCCGCTTCGGGATGCCAAATGATGAGCTGCCGTTTGCCGCCGGCCTCGTATATCACCGGCGAACTGTAGCCCGGCTCCTCGGCGCTCAACGCGCGCCAGATCTCTTTGCCCGTGTTCTTGTCAAAGGCGACCGCTATACTCCCGGCCCCGCCCACCAGGCAAATCAGCCGGTTGCCGTCGAGCAACGGATGCCCGGCGAAACCCCACAATGGCGCTTTGATGCCGAAGTCCTTCTTGAAATCGCGCGACCAAAGCACTTTCCCGTCATCCGCATCGAGGCAAAACAGATTGCCCTCGGCGCCGAGCGTATAGACTTTGCCGGCACTGACCAGCGGCGCGACGCGTGGCCCAGCCGGGTAGCTGATGCTGTAAGGGCATTCGTATTCGTGTTTCCAGAGAACCTGACCGTCAGCTTCGCTCAGGCAAAGCACGCGCTCCATCCCACGAATCACACCGCGATCGAACGGGTCGGCCGGGTTGCTGGTGCCCTGCGCAAGCTGGCGATCAGCGACATATACCCGGCCCTTGGCCACCACCGGACCGGCGTAGCCTCCGCCAATGTTGACACGCCAGCAAACGGGCGGGCCTTTGGCGGGAAATGTGTCGATGATGCCCGATTCGCGCCAAACCGAGTCGCGGTTTGGGCCGAGCCACTGCGGCCAGTCCTCGGCGAACAGCGGGTTGCCGATGAGACACCAGGCGCACACCGCGCCCAGTCGAAAGCTCCAGATTGGATCCATGAGAGCAGGCTGCACGATCAGCGGACGCTTGGCGACGCGAAAACGACACGCGAAAACGACGGCACGTGTCGCCCAGCCCACGGACTTCTTGCGAACCCCGCGAAAGGTGCTCGTTGCTTCTGGACAGCTTTGTGCGAGGGTGAGGCAGATAGAATGATTGTGATTGTGATTGTTTATGGACGAAGCTGAAAATCTGCAGGGTGAAGCAGTGTTCGAGACTCAAAAGCACCCCGATTAGCACTCTGGCTCCTGGCTACCGGTGGCAGGAACGTTTTTTGTTTCAGTCGGCCTAAGCAATGGTAACATCCGAATACAAGATCTATGGGTGGGCAACCGCAGGCGCAGCGAATATGCGCAGCAGCGCTAGGAAGTTTCCTCCTCGGCCTGGCCGCGCTGGCGGCTCAAACCTCGGATCGGCAGCGGCTCTTTCCAGCGCAGTCGGCAGTGGTCCTGCTGGCGGGTTTGCCGGGGGACGTGGAAAGCGAGAACACCTATCGCGACCAACTTCAAAGCTGGCTCGATATTGTGGAAGGCAGCCGTCAGGCCGCAAAGATATTTGTGCTGTGCGAAAATCCCGAATCGGTGACCTTCGCCGCAAACCGTCACGACAAGCATTCCCAGAGTCAAGCAGAGCGATCACCAGACCACCAAGCGGATGGCGGCAGTCATCAGTCACCGGTGACAGTGCTCCACGCCGACCGCACTAATTTTCTGAGTCTCAACGAGTCACTCGCGGCCGGAACCAATCCTTTGGTGCTGATTGCCTGGGGTCACGGAGGGCGGCAGGGAAACACGCCGGTCTTCCACGTGCGGGGTCCGCGCATCACCCCGGCGGATGTCAAGGCGCTGGCGAGCCGTATGGCGGCCCCGGAATCGCGCTTCGTTCTGATGTTTCCCGGCAGCGGGCTCTTTGCCAGCCAATTGGCTCGAGAGCAACGCCAAATCCTTTCTTCCGAATGCGAGACGATGTTCTCTAGCGATCCGGTGGGGATGTCGTTGCTGCTGAAGCTGGCGCGAGACGAGCCATCCCTTGCTTTTGAAGCTTTAAGCGAGAAGCTCGGCCGGGCGACGGCAGCCTGGTACGCGGACCGAAGCCTCGCTCGCACCGAGGAGCCAACGCTGTGGGCAGGGACTGATAAACCGCGTCTCTTGGCGGCGGCATCAGAGACCAACTCGTTCGCCTCCGCAAGACTCGATGAAACCAACGCGCCGCCAACCGTGAAGGTTTCGGAACCGGAACCGCCACCGGCTGAGTTGCCGGCCGTGTGGAGAGAGATTAAACGGGTCGAGCCGCAGAAATACCCGGAAGCCGACGGGGTGATGTTGCGACGGCGGTGCAGCTACACACTGGGAAGCAATCCAGCCATCGGGACCGAACAGGAGGAGTTCATCCAAATCCTCACGCCTGAGGGGAAGCGTTTCGGCGATTTTGACGTGGCGTATTCGCCGCCGCACGAGGACGTCAACTTTCTGAATTGCGAAGTGCTGCGGCCGGATGGGAAGTTGGTGCGCCTGGATCCGGATGCGATTCGCGAAGGGGGCGAGCAATCGGTGGGAGACTACCATCTGGGGCGCCGGAAGTTCTTCTCCTTGCCCGGGTTGGTCCCGGGGGCGGTGCTGCGTGTCCGTTACAAAACGGAATGGAAGACTTTTCCATTGCCGCATGTGTCGTTGGAGATCCCGATTGGGCAGGAGCTGCCGACGCTCGAGACTGCCATCGAGGTGAGCGTGCCGAAGGGAACGCCGTTTCATTTTGCGCCAGAGCAGATTTCCGCCGCCGATCCGGTGATCAAGCAGACGAGTTACGGCACGACATACTTATGGCGCTTCGAGAATCTGCCCGCCCACGAACGCGAAATCCTCGTCTCGCCACGCCAGCGGTCGCGGCTGCTGATTTCCACCTTTCCGGACTGGCCGGCATTTGCAGAATGGTACGCGCGCATCAGCAAGCTGGCCGATGAAGTGACCCCGGAAATTGCGGCGAAGGCGAAGGAACTGACGTGGGCGGCGACCGGGGACCGCGAGAAAGTGCTGGCGCTTTACGACTACGTGACGAGCCTGCGTTACGTGGCCGTGCCGTTGGGGGTGAATTCTTTCCGACCGCACGCGGCGGCAAACGTCTTGCAGAATCAGTTCGGCGATTGCAAGGACAAGGCCAATCTCTTCAACACGCTGCTGCGCTCCTTGAGTATTCAGGCGCGCCTGGTGCTCGTCCCCCGGTTCAGCCAGGCGCACGAGGGAATCCCTGGCCTCGCGTTCAACCATGCAATTTCGCGCGTGACGCTCGGGGGTGAGACGTTGTGGGTGGATACGACCGACGACGTCTGCCGCTTCGGGTTGTTGCCGCCCGGTGATCCGGGCCGGAAGGTGCTCGTGATTGACGGGCAGACCACGACGCTAACCCAACTCCCACCGCCCGATCCGAAAGAACACCAGCTTACCCTGCGCGGTGAGGTGAATTGCTCCGGCCCGACCGAGACACTGCCGGTGACATTGAACGCGACCGCTCTTGGCTACGCTGACTACGAGCTGCGAGAAACGGCGCGCCAGGCGAAAGAACAAGGGTTTTCGTTGCCCCTGCTCGCGGCGAAGTTCCGTCCAGTGGCGGGCTCATTCGCGATGCAAAACCAAAAGGCCAGTGCGCTCTCAGCGCTGGACGAGGATTTTACCTGGAAGGCAGACGGGGTCTGGATTGGCGGGTGTTCAGCCGCTGGTGGCGTGAGGTGGCTGCACTCGCCATTCTGGCTGCCCAAGGAATGGGAACTGGCGCTGCACCGCCGCAAAGCCGGCCTGTTCCTGAACCAAGGGTACCCGCTGACACTCGAAGAGGAGTTTCAATTCACGCTGCCGCCCGAATCGCAACCGAAGTTCTTGCCCGGTGTTAGTGAGAACACAGCAGCGCCATTGCGGTGGCACATTGAATGGACGAGAATTGGGAATGACAAACTATTGGCCCGGTTGCGCGCCGAGCTGGTGCGGGGCGAATTCTCGGCGGCAGAGACACCGGCTTTGCAGAACCAGTTACGCCAGATGCTGTCGGCGTTGGCGGTGAGCGCCAGTTGGTCCGTGCCGCCTTAAGCCGTAACAATCCAATGCAACCATAAATGGTCACAAATATGTCAGACGAATCCACACTTCCTCCCGTTCAGACCGCGCCTCCGATTATTGAACATGACCCAGCGGTGGTGCTGGACCAACTGGCGCCTCGGATTCGCTTGCTTCGACACGAGATCGCCAAGGTCATCATCGGCCAGGATGATGTCATCTCGGCGGCGCTCTACGCGCTGTTGGCTCGAGGTCATTGTCTGCTGGTCGGCGTGCCTGGACTAGCCAAGACGCTGCTCGTTCACACGCTGGCCCGGTCGTTGGAACTGGCCTTCTCACGCATTCAGTTCACCCCGGATCTGATGCCCAGCGATATTACCGGCACCGAAATCCTCGAGGAAGACCCGGACACCCGGCATCGCCGGTTTGTCTTTGCCCGCGGACCGGTGTTCACACAAGTCCTGCTCGCAGACGAAATCAACCGGACGCCGCCCAAGACGCAAGCGGCGTTGCTGGAAGCGATGCAGGAGAAGACGGTGACGGTCGCGGGCAAGACGTATCGCCTCGAAGAGCCTTTTATGGTGCTGGCGACCCAGAATCCGATCGAACAGGAGGGGACATATCCGCTGCCCGAAGCGCAGCTTGATCGTTTTCTGTTCGAGGTGCTCGTGGATTATCCCTCGCTGGAAGAGGAGCGGAAAGTGGTCGAGCAACATTCGTTCACGCCGCTCGAACGCCTGCAGCCGGTGCTGACCCGCGATGAGGTGCTGAGGTTCCGCAATGCCGTTGCGCAGGTGCCGGCGGCCCCGAACGTGATTGATTATTCGGTTCGACTGGTGCGGGCTACTCGACCCGTCAGCGACGGCGAGGCGCCCGATTACATCAAACGCTGGATTCGCTGGGGCGCAAGTCCGCGCGCCAGCCAGTATTTGATCCTGGCCGGCCGCGCGCGCGCGGCCTGCGAGGGCCGATTCAATGTGGCCTGCGAAGACGTGGCGGCGCTCGCTCCTCTGGTCCTCCGCCATCGGTTGATCCGCACCTTCCAAGCCGATGCAGAAGGAAAGACAACCGATGAAATTATTGCGCAACTGCTGCGGGATGTGCCGCGGGACTAGGATGGCGAAGTCCGAAGTCTGAAGTCCGAATGCCAACAGCCACTCAATCTTTGTCCGAGCGCTTCGACCCGAAGATGCTGGCGGCTCTGGAGGGATTGGATTTCAAGGCGCGGTATGTAATGGAGGGTTTCCTCCACGGCATGCACGATAGTCCGTTTCACGGGTTCAGCGTCGAGTTCAGCGATTACCGCAACTACCAGCCCGGGGACGATTTGCGGCACCTGGATTGGCGGCTATATGCCCGCAGCGACCGCCTCTGCATCAAGCGCTACATGCAGGAAACCAATGTCCGCTTCTATCTGGTTTGTGACACGAGCGCGTCGATGCGCTACCGCGGCGCGTCATCGTGGGGATCCAAGCTCGAATGTGCCAAGGTTCTCGGGGCGGCCCTGACGTGGTTCCTGCTCAAGCAAAACGACGCGGCAGGGATGATTACGATGAGCGGCGAGCGGGAGGTTCCCGAATTCATCCGGCCATCGCAACGGCCCAATCAGTTTGGTCTGATGCTGCGCCAACTTGAATTGCTCGATGCCTCCGGCGGCGTCTGCCTTTCGCGGCTCCTCCAACACACCATCCGCCTGATTCATCGCCGAAGCGTCATCTTGCTCTTCTCGGACTTGCTGGAGCCATCGGAAGAGGTGGCGCTCGGTTTCAAACAACTTCGTTTCCACGGCCACGAGGTCATTGTTTTCCAAGTGCTGGACCCGGATGAAATGGAGTTTCCTTTCACCGAACCCAAGTTGTTTGAAGACTTGGAAACCGGCGCGCGCCGCATGGTGTCGCCCGTGGCGGCACGCCAAAGCTACCTGGCCCGGTTCAACGCGTTCATGGAAGCGCACCGCCAGACGTTCCGCGGCCTCGAGATGTCGCATTGCGTGGTGCGCACGGACGAGAACCCGTGGCGGGCATTGGCCCATTTTCTGGCGGACCGGAAACGACTGAAATAGTTGCCATGAAACCCCGGTAACCATGTAATCACAGATGCCCTGGTCTTTCCTCAACCCGTGGTTCTGGCTGGGCGCGCTGGCGGTGGCGGCGCCCATTTGGCTGCACTTGCGCCGAAAGCGGGAATCCAACCTCGTTCAGTTTTCCGCGCTGCGCTTTCTCGATGACCAGCCCGAGCCGCGCCGCAGCCCCTGGCGCTTGCGAGACCTGGTTCTATTTGCGTTGCGTGTCCTGGCGTTGCTCTTGGTGGCAGCCGCGTTTGCCTGGCCCTACCGGCGCGGCGCAGACACGGCGCCGGTCAAGGAAAGCCGCGTCTATGTCCTCGACAACACGCTGAGCCATCAGGCGAACGACGGCTTCACGCGAGACCGCGACCTGCTCCTGCGGGAACTGAGCAAAACCGGCGGCAATATCCAGATCGCCGTCATCGAGCTGACTTCGTCGCCGCGGGTGGTGGTCGCGTTTGGTGACGACCGCGCCAGGGCAAAGGAGAAGGTGAACGCCTTGGAACCTTCGTTCCAGCGCGGACCGTATCTGGCTGCGTTCCGGCAGGCCACATCGTTGCTCGCCAATTCGCTCGGAGATCAGAAACGAATCGTGCTGCTCGGCGACAACCAGGCGAACCAGTGGAGCGAAAATGCAAACACGCCGCCGTTTCTGCGCGGCGTCCAGGTCGATTTGCCGAAGATTGCCGCCTCACTCCTGCCCAACCTCTCGCTTTCCGAGCCGCGCGCGCAGCGGATATTTCTGGGTGATAAATCGCTCGTGAATTTTACAGTCAAACTCAATCACATGGGCGCGGCCAGGACGGCGACCATCGTGTTGCGAGCCAATGAGCAGGTCATTTTCAATCGCGCCGTGGATTTGGACAAGCAGCCCGAAACCATCCTGCTTCAGGCGCAATGGGAAGCCGAGCCGTCATCCTGGCTGCGCGGCGAAGCAACGGTCGATGGGACGCCCGACGCGCTGGCGGGAGACAATCGCGTGTTCTTTTCACTCGCCCCGGTGATCGAAGGCCGTCTGGCGCTGCTCGCCCAATCGCCGTACTTGCGGCTGGCGCTCTCGCCGGAAATCATGCGCGGCCAGTGGGCCACGCGAATCTTGGAACCGGCGAAGCTGGGGGCAGAATTGGCGGCCAACCAGGACGCTGACGTGCTCTGCCTGGAGAGCAACTATTTGCAATCGGCTGATGCTCGGAAGCTGCTGTCACGGTATCTGGCCAATGGTCGCGGGGTTTTGCTGCTTGTGAATCGGGTGACCCCGGCCATTGCCGGGTGTCTGCGTGAACTGGGCTTCGAGACGGAAGGGACGGTCACGGCGCCGAAAGGCAGCGCCGAGAGGTTTCAGTTCGTCCTTTCCAATCACCCAATTTTCCATCCCTTCCTCTCGGCCGACTACGGGAACCTGATGGACATCCGGGTGTTAAAGTACGTCCAGATCAAAGGCGCCCAGGCGATGCCGCTGATCTTCTCCGAAAAGGGCGCCGGGCTGTTTTTCCAGGGAACGAAACTGTCAGGGAAACTCTTCGTCGCAGCCTTCGGCTTGGACCGGGAACACACCTCGTGGCCCATCGATCAGACCTTCATTCCTTTCCTGGACCTGACGCTGCAAGCCGCGCGCGCGGAAGATCCGACCCCGACGAGTTTCGAGCCGGGCGATCTCAGCCTGGTCCAGATGCCCGCAGGCTCCATCGCAAAGGAAGTTACGCTGCGCGACGAGCGGCGCATCCTGGCGCGCACGCCGGTGGAGCAGGGCAAGGCACAGGTGCGAATGCCCGGCAAGCCCGGCCTTTACACCCTCACTTATGATGACAGCGCCCAAATCGAGAAGGTTTTCAGCGTCAATCCCTCGCCCAATGAATCGCAACTGGCTTATGTGGATTCTCCCGAAGCCCTCAAGACCTGGCGGGTGAATCTGCCGGAAACAGCCCCAAAACCCGCGTCCTCAGCGGCCCGGACGAGCATCAGTCTGACCAGCATCTTGCAACAGCAATGGTGGTGGTGGATGGTGCTGGGAGGGTTGTTGGCGTTGCTGCTCGAGATGGCGGTGGCCGAGATGAAACCGATGCGGGGGAGTAAGTGATGAATTACAAAGGTCACATGAGAAAGGGGCGGCAGCTTGCAGCCGCCAGCCTGTGAAAGCCAATAAGCAACGGCTGGAAACAACATGAATTCACGATTTACAATAGTCGAGATGAGCCTGAACCGGGCCGAGTTTCGCTGGAAGTGGCTGAAATTCCTCGAACACAGTTTCCTCTTGGGTGGCGTTCTTTGCCTGGTGGTTCTGCTGTTCGGGGGAGCAATCGTTCTTGGCTGGGTTGCCAGCAAAGCTCTGGCGACCACGGTTTTCGCAGCAGTGGGGGTGGTTGGATTCATTGGATGGACCATCATCGTCATTAGTGTAATGGCGGGCACGCCTGACCGCGGTTGGCTGGCAGCGGCCGTGGAGCGGGTTGACCGGCGTTTGCTGGACCGTTTGAACACGCTGCTATTCCTGGAACGTCGGCGTGGCGACGCGCCCCAGGAATCGTTTGCCCGGCGCATTGCCCGGCAAACCCAGGGGGTGCTGGCCCACAAAGCATCCCCATCCCCTTTCCCAGCCACCCGCACGCTGGAATATTTCCTGGCATTCATGCTGGCACTCATAATCACCATCTCGTTCTACCAGATTTATTCGCCCTGGGCCCGGCTGCTGGCAGTCGAAAATGCAATCGCCGCCGAACCGGTGCATCCGGAAAAACCTCTCGAACTGGCCTTGCCCGCAACCAACAACGTCGAGCAACAGCAAACCTGGGGCGAAGTCCGCATCACCGATCCGGGCACGGACCTGCGGGTCACGAAGGTGGACGTCGTGCCGCTGCAGATCGAGGCGGCCGCCAACCAGGCCCTGAACAAAGTCGCGTGGTTCTCGACCATCAATGGGGCGGGCGAAACCCCGCATGACCTTCCGCCGCCTGCCGAGCCGCGTTATGCGGTCTATCAACCGACCGTTTACATGGATGAGTTGCGCCTCTCCGACTGGGATGTAATGACCTATTACGCAAAGGCGAACACGGAGAAGGACAGCTCGTTTGCCTCGGATGTGTATTTCCTCGAAGTGCGGCCTTTCCGCGAGGATATCTTGAAGATGCCAGGCGGTGAAAACGGCAAGGCTTATGAATGCCTGAACGAAATGTCCACTCTGATCGGCCGCCAGCAACACATCATCCGCCAGACGCATCTGCATATTCAAAAACCGCAGGCGCAGGAAAAACTGCAGGAACAGGACCGGAAGAAATTGTCCGAGGCGGAAGCCGACCTGAGCGACTCCGCCCAGCATCTTTACGCGAAGATGGCCGCCGAGATGGAAAACAAACCGATCGGCGAGGCATTGGACAACCTCGCCAAAGCCGAAAAATCGCTCGACCGCGCAAGCAAGCTCCTGCAGGACAATGTCCTGAATGAAGCCCAAAACCGCGAACGCAGCGCCCTGGCGGAACTGGTCGCGGCCCGCAAGATTTTCCAGAAAGCGGTCAGCGACAATCCGAAGGCGTTCGAAGAACCAAAAGAGGAAGAGTCGGCGCCAGTCGCCGACTCGTCCAGGAAATTGAACGAGATGGCCGAGTTCCGCAACGAAACCAAGGCCGCGCAGGAGTTCGTGCAGAAGACTCTGGACCAGCAGAAAAACCTCGAACGCCAGGCCGCCTCCACGCGCAATGATTACTCCAAGCTGGCGCAGCAGGAAAAACAGTTGGAACAGTCCCTCGAGGATTTCAAACAGCAGCACCCGCAGCTTTTCAAGGGGAATCAGGCCGAATCGCAGCAGGCGCAGCAGGCTATGACCAAGGCCGCGGAGTCATTGCAGAAGAAAAGCAATGACGCGCGCGCCGCCACGCAGCAAGCCACGCAGCAGTTGGGGAAACTCAACGACGCCATCAAAAACCGTTCAGCCGAGCAGCAGCTTGCCCAAGCCTACCGGTTGAAGCAGATGCTCGATAAGCAAATCCAAACTTTGGGCAAGTGCGCAAACCCCGGCGCAAGCCCGGGCGGAAATGTGTCGGATGCCGACTTGCAGCGGACCGTCACCGACGCGCGCGAGACAGTGAATCAGCTTAAGAAAGTGGCCGAACAGGAACCGACCCGCGACGCCTTTGCCCAGCCGTTGCGCGAGGCATTAACTGGCCAAAACAAGGTGGATTTGGACACCAAGCTCACCCGGCTCCAACAAGCGCAGGACCTAACCGGCAAACAGCAGCGGGCGGGTGAAGCGAAGGAGGGTTTAAGCAAGGTCAGCAAGGCATTCGAGGAAAGCGAGCCGAAGGCGCTGCAGACAGCGCAGAAAACCGATTCGCTCAAGCCGGGTGAGCAGGAGAGCTTCAACCTCGGTCTGGCCGAGCTCGAAAGCCTGATCAAACAGCAGCAGAACAACCGCCATCTGTCGCCCCGAAACCAGGCCAGCCAGGGCCAGGAGGCCCTGTTCAACCTCCGAACCGGCATGCGCAGCCTCTACGGCGACAATGCTCGCGGCAATCAAATCCTGGCGCAACTGGACGAAATGCTCAAAACCGACACGCCCATCGATGTCGAGATGCTCAAGAACCTCGTAACCGAGCTGCAGCATTTCTCGGTTGAGACTTCCGACCGGCTGGCCAGAAAGGATGACAAGCCCGAGGTGACCAACATCGATCCAACGCGGCTCCCGCCGGCGTATCGCGGGCGCATCCAGAAGTACTTCCAGAAGCTCTCCGAGAAATGACGGCCACGCTAACCTTCGAGTTTCCGCTCGGCTGGCTCGCGGGAGTGCCGCTGGCGGCGCTGCTGGTGGCAACGATGTGGCGGCAGCACAGGGCCGGGCTTGCAAACGCGCCAATTCTCGCGCTCACCACCTTGCGCGGCCTTGCTTTGCTCGTGCTCGTCTTTCTGGCGGCGCGCCCGGTTTGGCTGACCCGCGAGCCGCCCGCATCCGCGACGCGGTCCGTTGTCTTGCTGCTGGACCGCAGCGAGAGCATGTCGCTCGAAGAACGGGACGCGAGCCGCTATCAGCAGGTGCTCGAGTTCCTGCGCCAACGGCTGCTGCCTGCCTTGAAAAACGCCGGCCTGCCCGTTCAGGCGATGCTCTTTGACCAAAGCGCCGAGCCGGCCGATGGCCAAAAACTCACGACCGCTGCGCCCAACGGCAAGCGCACCAATCTCGGCGGGGCAGTCGCCCAGGCGCTGGGCGCCGCCGCCCAGCCCCCGCTGGCTGTGATTGCGCTGACGGACGGAATTGCGAACGAGAGCGGGGACAACACGCGCGCGCTGACGGCGCTGGTGGATACTCACGTGCCGTTCATCGGCGTCGGGTTCGGCAGCGACCAGGGCGTGCGGACGCTTTGTTTGCGCGCCGTCGAGTCGCCTGCCACCGTCTCGACTAAAACCGCGTTCAGCATCTCCGCGCAGCTCGAGATGATCAACCCCGATGACATGCCCGCCTTCGATCTGCTATTGTTTCGTGACGGCCAGTTGCAGCAGAAAAAGAGCGTCACGCCGGGCAAAGGCTCGCGCTCGTGGATCGAGAGCTTTCCCGCAACCGAAGACAAACAAGGCGTCCACCGCTACGCCGTGCAATTGCTGCCGCCGAACCTGCCCAACCTCAAGTGCGTGAACATGCTCGCGAATACCGCAGTGCGCGTCTCGGATGAGAAAGAGCTGCGCGTGCTTTACATCCAGGGCGCGCTTACCTGGGACTACAAATTCATCGGACTCGCGCTGCGCAACGATCAAACCATCAAACTGACCGGCCTGACCCGCACCTCCAAGCAATCGGTATTCCGGCAAAACGTGGAAGGGGCCGGCGAGCTGATGAACGGATTCCCGACTTCACTGGAAGAACTGGCACCCTTCCGCGTGGTGGTGCTCTCGAACCTGCGTCCGGCGGACCTTACCCCCGCGCAGCAGGATGTGCTGGCCCGTTTCTGCGGCGAACTCGGCGGCGGCGTCCTCATGATCGGCGGTCCAACGACCTTTGACAGCACCTGGCAGCACAGCCGGCTCGAGTCGTTGTTGCCTGTGGTCTTTGCGGCAAACAGCGGAGTGCAGGGCCTCGACCGGCCATTCCGCATCGAGTTGACTCAAGAAGCCCTGCAGCATCCGGTCTTTCAAATCACCGATGATCGCCCCATCAGGGAAGCCTGGGCGCAGTTGCCAACCTTTACCCAATATGGACGCGTCGATGCCGCCAAACCCGGCGCGCAGGTCTGGGCTTTGCATCAATCCGAGAATGGCCCCCAGGGACGCCGCATCCTCATGGCTTCCCAGCGCTATGGCGCAGGTTTGTCGGCAGTCCTCTGCATCCAGAATTTCTGGCGTTGGCGGCTGGCCAAAGACTCGGACCCGCAACAGTTCGATCGCTTTTGGCGCCAATGCTTCCGCTTCCTAAGTGAGGTCGGTCGGCAGGATGTGTCGATTCATCTCGCAGACCAGGAATTGCGCCCGCAAATGGATATCCAGGTCGTTTTGGAAAAACAGCCGAATCCAAAAAATATCGTCGATACCAACCGCAAATTCTATGTGCGCGTCGAAGACGGGCAAAAAAATCTGCTGCACGAGCAGACGCTCGTTCTCGAACCGTTGCACCCGGTGGATTTCAAGTTCCGGGCCGAGAAGCCGGACGTCTATACCGTCACCGTTTCCGACGCCCTGAAGGTGCCCATCGCAACACGCCCGATTGAGGTCCGCGACATCAACGTCGAGTTTCAGAGCACGGCCCGCAACATGGAAACCTTGCAGCAATGGGCCTCCGTAAGCGACGGCCTGGCGCTGAAGGTGGAAGACTGCCGCGACACCGCTGACTTGGTGTCGCAGATTAAGGCCAAGCTCGAACAGGTTCGCCGTGGCAAACAAATGCCCCGCCCAATCGGCATGAATGGCTCGGTACTGGCCCTGGTGGTCGGCTGCCTCGGCGGCGAGTGGCTCTTGCGAAAACGATGGCGGCTGATATGAATGCGTTAACAAAACTAAAGGAGTTGCCCGAGTTGCAAGGGTTGCATCGAGAAACGGCCGTCGCCATCGTGACTCACCTCTCACCCCCGACCCATTACGTCTTGCTCGCCGCTTCTCTCTTGCTCCTGGCCCTTGGCGTCAGCGCCTTCGGACAGGCAGCCGACGACAAGCAGGCCACGTTTTTCATGGGCCGCGTGAAATATAGCTCGAGCGATGGCGATGATTGCACCGGGGTCGGCCAGGAGTTGATGCGGTTGGTGTCACGCGCGTCCACGCTGAAAATCCAGGAGGAGCGCAAGGTGCGCTTGACCGACCCGGACTTGTTCGAGACGCCGTTTCTCTTCATGAACGGACACAATGACTTCGTCCTCACCGAGGCGGAGTTGGGGAACCTGCAAAAATTCCTGAGCCACGGCGGTTTCTTTTTCGCTTCGGGTTGCTGCACCAGCCCGGGTTTCCCGAAAGCCTGGCGGCGCGAGTTCAGCCGCCTGTTTCCCAACGAAAAGGTGAGGGCAATCCCCTACGACCACCTGATTTACCGCTCGTTCTACAAGATCGACCGCGTCCGATGCCTGAACGAGCCTCGGGACATCCAGCTCGAAGGCCTCTTTTACCAGGGCAACCTCGTCGCGGTCATGTGCGAAGACGGCCTCTGCTGCGCGTTCAGCGCCAATAACAGTTGCAACCGCGGCAAGGGCGTCAGCCCGGAGGACGGGCAGAAACTCACACTCAACATCGCCGTTTACGCCCTCACCCACTGAACCGCGCGCGACGGCTACTCTCCCAAGTAACGGCGCATTCGGCCTCCACTCCGGCGCCGGCGATGCCGTCGCCTTGGCCCGAATTGACGCCAAAGCAGATACGCCACGAAACACACCGCAGGCACAGCCGCAATCCAGACAAATAAAGTCAGGGCCTGCAACTCGTTGTCAGATCGGAAGGTCATCTGATCAGTCCCTCGGCTGGCCCGGGTTATTTTGCCGGCGTCCCTGCTCAAACGCCCGCAGATGCCTCCGCTGCTCGCACTTTTCCCGGAAGCTCAACCAGTAAAGATAGACAATGACGCCCAACCCCAGCCCTGCCATGCCCTTGACAGCGCCGAATTCAGCCACGCAGACCGAGCCGTTGCTAATGAGGTTTTCCATACCGCCAGCCACTATACGGTATTCCGGGCAAGATGGCGAACTTTTTACTTTCTGCTTGCGCCGCGCCGGGCGGCTGCTAACTTCTCCGGCGCATTGTTCTTTCCATGGCGCGCATCGGCAGTTTCCGATGCGTCCTTGTTAAGAATGCGCGCAGTCTTCGCTGACTGCGCCTTTTTTTTGCTCGAATGGGGAACACCCCATATCGCGGCCGGGGATAGTTATAACGCCAGACAACGCAATATTATGGCCAGCAAAATTATTCTGATTACGGGGGTGACCCGGGGTCTGGGCCGGGCGATGGTGCATGAGTTTGTCCGGCGCGGGCATACCGTCCTCGGGTGCGGCCGCTCGCAGAACGACATCGGACAACTCCGCCATCAGGCCGGCCCGCCGCACGATTTTTCACAGGTGAATGTCGCCTCGGATGACGAAGTGAAAAGCTGGGCCGACCTGTTGCTCAGCTCGCACGAGCCGCCCGATCTCCTCCTGAACAATGCCGGCGTCATAAACAAGAACGCCCGCCTCTGGGAAATCCCCGAACGGCAGTTCTCTGAAGTCATCGATGTAAACGTCAAAGGCATGGCCAACATCATCCGCCATTTCCTGCCCGCAATGATCAAGCGCAAACGCGGCGTCATCGTGAATTTCAGTTCCGGCTGGGGCCGGTCCACCGATGCGGAGGTCGCGCCTTATTGCGCCAGCAAGTGGGCCATCGAAGGTCTCACTTTGGCCCTGGCCCAGGAATTGCCTTCCGGCCTGGCCGCCGTATCCCTCAACCCGGGCATCATCAATACCAACATGCTGCAAAGCTGCTTCGGCAGTTCAGCCTCCACCTACCCGTCCCCGGCTGATTGGGCCAAAACCGCCGTCCCCTTCCTGCTCAAACTGGAGCCGCGCGATAACGGCCAGCAATTGACCGCACCCAACGCGTGAACCTGGTTGACCTCCTTCCGTTCAGACCTTAGCCTTCCCGCATGGCGAATGCGAAGAAGAAGAAAGGTCGGCAGAAGGCCCTGATGCTGGGACTCGGCCTCGATTCCGATGGCCACAAGCGGCTGACCACCGGCCCCAATTTCCTCCTGGCCGGCGGCTCGCAGGAAACCCACGATGTGATGACGGAAAAGGCCATCAAAATCAACGAGAAACTCGCTGCCAAAGGCAAGCAACTCGCCGACGTCAGCCACGAAGAATTCGACGAAATCGCCCACTCCGTCGGTTTGCATCGCCAGAAGCCGGAATAGCTATCCCTGGCAGGCACCCCCACGCGCGGCTGCCGCCCAAACCATTGGCCCTCCCCCCGCCGAAAAGTCAGCGCGAACTCCCGTTCGCGGCTACGAATTGGTAGCCGCCGACGGCAGTCGGCGCTAACTTCTCGATCAAGAGAACTCGCCTATTTCTCCGAACCTCCCCGGCAGAAGATCAGCGATAACCACCGTCGGTGGCTACGGGCGCATTCGCGAGTCCCTGGCAACTCGGCAGCATATCAACGGCTGGAACAACCTCCCCAAACAAACCAGCGCCATAGTTCCCGCGCCGCAGGTCAAGCCTCCCGCCTGGCCATTATCCTCCGCCAACGAACGGAACCCGCCTCGGCTCTCGCATTTGCGCAGGTATCTCACGTACCCATAACTACTTAGCACATCGACAATCAACCAGAGTCTCCCACCCGCGGCTCGGATTACACCGTAGTATCTCCGTTACACCTCCGTTGCACCTCCGTATCGCTTACAGAGGTACTACGGAGGTGTAACGGATGGTCCGTATCGAGGCTGAGTTGCTTTAGCAGGGTGCGAAATCTGCTTGCGGCCTGTGTGTTTCCCTGTGTACGCCTCCAAGAGGTCGTTCGGCCCGGAGGCTTCAGTCGCCTCCGGCACCTGTCCTTCCTCTCGGCAACACTCGGTTTTGGGCGGTTGGTTAGACCTTTCCATTCATTTCTTTCGTTCTGAATACTGATGCTTGCATCAGTCTTGAGGGACTTTCACCCTTAGAGCAGCCAAGCTTCTCTTGGCGCACCTCCAAAAGGAGCTTTTTGCCTCGTCGCGCTTGCCTCGCCGCCGGATGCAAGATGCTGTAGGTGCCGGAGCCGGCCCCGCGTTCGATGAGACCCTCGTTATCCGAGTCGAGCAACGTGCGTTCGACAGTGGGTCGCGATACGCCACACTTCTTCACCAACTGTGGCTCGCTTGGTAGTCGAGGCCCAGCGCCATAACGGCCAGAGGCAATTTCGCGTGCAACTGTCAGGAAATCTCCCGGTGTTTGGATTGTTTGGTCATAGTGACAGCTTAAGAAGTTGTCATGGCAGCATTTGGCGTTCAAGCCAAGTCCACACTTTCCAAACCTCACGGAATGTCTCTTACTTTGATGGCATGACAATCGACGCTGACATCTATAACGGGATGCAGGTCATTTGTTTTGCCAATCTCAATCTCACGGCAGTCGCAGTTCTTCCAACTGCTTCAACCCTCACCCTGAATCATCCATCACGTTCTATGCGCAATGTAATCTTCGTTCTAGCCGGCCTGCTGATCCTGGGCGGCGGCGGGTCGCAGGCTCAGGCTCAGGCTCAGGCTCAGGACCAACCCGCGCCTCTGACGGGTGTCCACGCCCACAACGACTACGACCACAAACGCCCTTTGTTCGATGCGCTGGACCAGGGCTTTTGCAGCGTCGAGGCCGATGTGCATCTGGATGCCGGTCAGTTGTTGGTCGCCCATGGCCGTAGCCAGACCAAACCTGAGCGCACTCTGCAGTCGCTCTATTTGGACCCACTGCAGGTGCGGGTGAAACACAACGGCGGTCACGTGTTCCCCAACGGCCCGGAATTCATCCTCCTGATCGATATCAAGGGCCAATGGCAAACGAGCTACCCGGTCCTGCGGGATATTCTCAAGTCCTATCCCGAAATGATTACCTGCTTTCGGGACGGCGGCAAAGAAACTCACGCCGTTTTGGTCATTATTACAGGCGACAGGTCCCGGCAGATGTTCGCCGGTGAATCAGTCCGCTACGCGGCGCTCGACGGAACCTTGGCCGATTTGGATTCGATCGAGTCAGCGAACCTCATTCCCTGGATCAGTAGCAATTGGCGGGATACCTTCAAATGGCGCGGAGTGGGGCCGATGCCCGAGCCGGAGAAGGCAAAGCTCGATGAAGTGGTTGCCAAAGCCCACAAGTATGCGAGAAAGGTGCGGTTTTGGAATGCGCCGGATCAGCCGGTTTTTTGGTCCGAATTGCTCGCCCACAAAGTGGACCTGATTAATACCGACCATCTTGAAGAGGTGCGGAAGTTCCTCACCAACCGGCGGTCTTCACCGTAGGGGGAAGCCGCAGGTTTGGAGTTCCGCCTTTGGGCGGTTCCATCGCCATACCGCCTAAAGGCGGAACTCCAAACTTGATGTCACGAAGCGCGACTGGGTTTTCCATACACGCTTCTGAGAAAATGGAGCGTGCTTGTGGAATTTTGCTTTCCCTCCCCCGGTAATTCGGAATGAACACCACCTTTCACCCGGACCGCGGCAGGTAGGCCCCGCACGATTCGCGCAACACCAATCGGGGCGCGAGGGCAA
>JBAXTC010000650.1:0-4597 GCA_037130375.1 Verrucomicrobiota bacterium
GTGGCGGGGAACCAGCCGTCTCGCGTATACTCCCAAAGGTAGCGAGACTGCTAGTCGAGACATTCGTTGCCGGCGTTGTCAAGATCATCATGGTAAAGACCGACGAAAGCCTTCGGGGTCTCAACGGATTGGCCCGGAGCCAGGGCTTGCTTATAACCGGCCACGTTGAGACGGGCTGTGACGCCGCCACCCGGGTTGAGCGAGAACGACGATGTCCAGTGTCCGAAATAATCCCAGCCGATGAAAATGCCCTGCTTCGTGTCCGTGGCGTAAAGCCCATACCACGGGGCGTAACTCGAACTCCCCGGCCGAAAACCGTAGCTGGTGTTGCTCCCCACTCCGTTGCCCGTATTGCAAACCGACCCGCTGACCCGGACCCGACCCGCTTTAGGGGCCGTCCACACGCGAGCGGCATCCTGGCCGCTGTCGGGATGCTGGTCGCCGACGCCTACGAAGGGCGTGCCGGTGGCGTTGTCCTTTTCCTTTCGCCACTGCTTCGGGTTGGGATAATAAACCAAGTCAATGAACCCGCCATTCTCAAGATACTGGTAGCGCCAGCCGTTCTTGCCTTGTTGTTCGCCGAACTCCTTCGAGGCGGTATGTGTCTCGCCGTCGGCGTAGGCGATCGTCGGATCAAAGGCCGTCGTGTCATAGCCGATGCTCCCGCGCATGTTGACCAGAAAGACGAGCTTGTCGCCGGGCTGCACATCGGCGTTGAACTCGAACGGGACGCGAACCGTGGCGTTGGAGACTTGCTGCCAGCCAGTGGCAGGCCAGACTTGCTGGCCGTTGACCAAAACCCTGGCGTCAATGCCGTCGCCCAGAAATGTTTGTGCGCCGACCATCTCGGCGGGAAACGGCTCGTAGGAATCGAACTTCCGCGGCTTCGCCGCATTCAATGACTCGGTCTTGAGGTTCCAGGAGCCGGGTTGGTTGTCGCCGCCGGACATCCATGAGAAATCCGGGGACTGCCCAGCGCCCGGCTGGACGGTGAGGTTAAGAAAACACGGCTCGCGGATGGGCAGCGGCACGGTGCCGGTGTTCTTGAACGTGACCCACTCGCGCACGATGCTGGAATCCGGGTAAAGCAGATAGCTCTTGGTGACTTGCAGCGCATCGCGCTGAAGGGTGATGTCCAGTTGGCGCTCGCCCTGGGGCAGGCTGGATTTCTTTGAGCCCAGCAGCCGCCACTCGCCGCCGGAACCCTTCTGACCCTCCGTCACACCGGCTTCTGGAGGAAGGAATTCCTCGGCCACCACGCCCCGGGCCACCAACTCGCGCCCAGTGGTTCGATCTGTGAAACGCTGCAAAACCAGCCGGCCATTCTCCAGAGCAATGACACGCTCCATCCGCGACGTGCGCAGCGTCCACTGATTGCCATGCTGCACTATGTCGGCCTTGTCAGCGCAGGCTGTGGACCCCGCCAGCAGCAGCGCAGAAAGGAACCCTGCTGCCCGGCACAGATACACGCCTTTCCGAGGTCCGATTGGTTGATTGCTCTGCTGCATGTCGATGTCTTTCAGTAACTGATCTTTGTTATTCTGCCTGGTTTCCGTTCAGCCGAACTTCTTGGTCAGGCGGTGGTAATCGTAGGCGCGCCGTTCGGCTGCGCCCATCTTTTCGAAGTCAGGCGCGCCGTTGGAGAGCACAGGCCACGCCGCCGCTTGATCGCTTTGGGTCGCGGGTCGCGGATCGCGGGTCGAGGTCCGCGAAGAATGGCTGGAAACGGTTCGGACACCCGCAGTGCCATCGTAACTCATCGCGTGGTCGGTCAGTTCCAGGTCTTTCTCCAGGGAGAGCCTGGGTTGGATGTTCTTGGCCTGGAGAACCCCGTGATAGGCGCGCACAGCGTCCGCGGGCGAAATCTTCCCGTCGGTGATCAAGCGGAGCATTTCGACGAAGGCCAGTTGATGCTCGGCGTTATTGATCTTGCGGCCGAAGAGGGCTACGCGCGCGCCGTGCTTTTGCGCGTCATGAATCAACCGAAAGGCGTCGTAAGTCGTGCCGGCGCTGCCGCCGAGAATGCCGACGACCAGATTTGGGTCAAATTGCGCAAGCTCCTCCATCGCGCGCGGGCCGTGATAGACGATTTTCAGGAAGAGCGGCCGGCCGGACTGCGGCACACCGGCGAGCGCGCGGACAATGTTGTCGTTGATGAACTCGCCCAGCTTCTCGGGTGGAATGCCGCTGGTAACATTCGGGTCGAAGACTTCGAGGAAATAACGGAACTTCTTGCGCTCGGCTTCCTCGCGAAACTTCTTGAAGGCCAGCAGCGTTTCACGGTCCTGGTCAAGATCGTTGACGAAGGTGACGGAATAAAGCCCGAGGTTCGCGCCCGGGGAATCATCCGTCGTGCGGTCGCACTCGATCTTGCCGCACTGGATCTGGTCAATGGTCGCGGTGCGGAACGGCTGGGCCGGCTCGCGTGTGTAGCAGCCGTGGCGGACGGCCCAGACATCGGTGGCGTCGTTGGCGCGCGCGGCGGGCGTGACGTGCGAGTTCCGAAATAATCCCTCTTTGATCGTGAGTTGTTCGTTCACGTAGGCCGACATCAGCATGATATCGACCAGCCCCTGGTGAACAATTTCGCGAATGATGTCCAAAAACTCGGGCAGGTTGCGGTATCCGAATTCATCGCGCGACCAGACCTCCGGAGAGAAGCGCGCGGGGCGTTCGCCGCGCAGCGAGAGATACGAACGAGGCCCGGGTGCTCGCACGCCAAAAGCCATGTCGGCGTCCTTTGCATCCGCGAGCAGGAAGGCGCGCGAGGAAGGGTCGGCTATGATTTCCGCCAGTTTGGTGTCGAGCGATTTCAAAGTCATCTTGTGCCTTTCATGATTTGCTCTGTAATCGCCTGGACTAATGCCTCAGCCTCGGGGTCTCCCTTGCCATCAGATGCCCCGTTGCTGGAAGGAGTATTTGCCACGGCACAGGTGACGCCGGGACGCCATTCGCTGTTGTCGCATAACTCGCATTCTTTGAGACCGAAGCGCGGGTCGGGGATGCCCAGGTTCTTCTTGATTGCAAGCAAGTCTTGGAGTTGGGCCGGAGTCATCGTGTTGACCGGTTTGCCGAGTTGCGACGCCACCAGCACGGTGCGGCAATAGGCCTCGATGATTTCCATTTTGAAATAGGCGTCTTCAACACCGTTATGGCTCCAGGCCACGACGCCGTGGTTGGCCATCAAAATGGTGTTGTGCTTGTCAACCAGGTCGGCGATGAGTTTGCCCATCTCGGGCGTGCCGGGCGTCCGATAGGGCGCAACGGCTACCGAGGAGAAAACCTCAAACTCCGGGATCATGCAGGTGGGCGGCTGGACACCGGCCACTGCGAACCCGGTGCTGTAGGGCGGATGGCAATGGACGGTGGCGACGGCGCGCGGCTGGCGCTGCAAGATCTGAAGGTGCATGAGGATTTCGCTCGTGCGATTCTTGTCCCCGCAAAGTTGGGTTCCTTCCATGTCCACGATGCACAGGTCTGCGGGTTTCATAAACCCCTTGGAAATCAGGGTGGGTGTGCATAGGGCAATGTCCTCGCCAACGCGGATGGCGATGTTGCCGCCGTTGCCGTCCACATAAGCGCGCTGCCACATGCGGCGGCCGATGTCACAGATTTGCAACTTCAGTTCGTTAATATAGGGCGAGTTGAAGAACGCCTCGATTTCGGCTTTTGAACTCTTCGAGGTGACCGGCCTGGCGGGTGGTGAAGGTTTGGCGCTTTGGGCCGCCGGCGTGCGGGTGTTGCCGTTGGATTCGAGGTCGCGCAAGAAATCGCGCGCGGAGGGAGTGAGTAATGCGTCATCGGGGAGCACCCGCGCATCTTTCCCGTTGCGCACCATTTCTTCCAAATCTTTAACGCTGATGACTTGTCTCATTTGTTAAGCGGGTTATAAAAGACCTCATCCACGAGCGCGGCGTTGATGGCATCGATGGGCGTGGGCTGCTCGAAGGGCGACGTAGCCGCGTGGCCCTCGACGAAGCCAACCGTCTGGCCCACGCCGCCACCCAGATCATCATACACCACCATGCTCGGGTCATTACTCAGTCCGGGCGGACTGGACGAGCCGCGCTGAAAATGTTCACGGGTGAACGGGCTCACGATCAGCCAGCGCGCGCCGACAAGCGCAGGGAGTGTCTTGCTCAATGTCACTCTGCCGATGACGGTCCCGAGTCTCATCTGTTTTCATCCACAATCCCGATGATCATGCAGCGGGCGGGGCTCTTCGCATCCCCGACGGTCTTGCGCGCAGCCGAGCCATCGAACGAGATAATCACCCGCTGATGCATGGCTGCACCGTGGGGGTCGATGGCCACTTGCGGGTCACCCTCCGGATCGCCCGCGTAGTTGATCGGCTGGCATATCAGCAGCCGCCAACCCGCCAGGCTGGGATGCTTGCGAGTGGCGGTAAGATGGCCTTCAACGCGGGCTAGCAACATGGCGAAATGGCGGAGGGTTGGGGTGGCAGGGTGATGGAGTGATGGGGTGATGGAGTGATGGAGTGATGGAGTGATGGAGTGATGGGGTGATGGGGTGATGGGGTGATGGAGTGATGGAGTGGTGGAGTGATGGAGTGGTGGAGTGATGGAGTGGTGGAGTG
>JBAXTC010000651.1:0-4576 GCA_037130375.1 Verrucomicrobiota bacterium
ACTGGCGCCGCCCCCTGCGCCGCCATGCCGGCCCCGAGCGCCAAAGCGCACAGGCGGCCGATGTTCATTGTTCGTGATTTGGTTGTCATGCTCTTGTTGTTCATTTAGTTGATGTTCCGTCCGTCATTGAGGCGTGCCACTCGCTGCGCTTCGATGCTAATAAAACAAAAGCAGCGTTTGCTGAAAACGCTAATCTTTCGACGAATCGGAGCTTATGACCCACCGCCGCCGCCTCCGCCACCTGGGGCGGCGGAAATCCGAATGCCGGAATCCGAATGCCGAATGCCAAAACCCGAAGGTAGATGGCAGGAGGAGTCAATTATGGCGTTGGAGTTTGGCCATTTTCCGCGGCGCTCCATCCCGAAAGGATGGCATGACTCGGCCCAGCGTTGCGCCTGCCAATCCCGAAGGGATTGTATCACTTAGCCCAGCGCGCGGCGCGCTACCCTGGGAAAAGCGGGTGGTGTCGGCCAAGCCCAACGGGGTTGTGGCCCGATGGCGGAGTGGGGACACAACGTTGGGGTTAAAAATCGCACGGACGCCAACTCTGGGTAGCCTCGCGGACTCGGTTGCTGGGCTGGAGGACACAATCTCTTTGGGATTGCAGAACCACCCGTCTTTCCGCCGTTCGGCACGGCAATGGCCTCGCACAGAATATCCGAAGGGCATTGGGTCAAATCCTAGCGGCATTGGACCAGGAGGTCTGCCTCACGCTGTTCCCCAAAGAATTGCTGGGTGGGGGCAGCGCGATTCGGATCTTCAATACTGCTATTTGTCGGACCCAGAAGGAAGGGAGCGCCGGCTTAAGCCGGCTTTGGACGACCGAGGAGCAAGATTAAGAGCAAGAGCAAGAGCAAGAGCAAGAGCAAGATTAAGAGCAAGATCGTTAGGGGCAGAGGCCCCCGACCAGGAGGTCTGCCCCAGGCTGCTCCCGAAAGTGAGAATTGTTGGCCCCGCCCCCGGGCGGGGATTGACAGGGCATTTCACCCGCCGCTTTTCGCTGCCTGCATCGCCTGCGCGACCTGCTCAACGGCTTCCATGTGCCGCTGGCGGTGCTTTTCGAGTGTCGCTTTCCAGGGCGTCTGCAGGAACCCGAGCAGCCGTCCGGTGTTCAGGTTACGCCGGCAGTCCGCGGCGAGCGCCACGAAATTCGTCGAGTTGTAATAGTTGCTGCCGGTCGGAATCTGGTCATATCCATGCTGGTCGAGCTCTCGAAACGCCTTGGCCCGATCGTTTTGCGGCTCGAACTTCGCATCATAGTACCAGTTGCTCTGGACCACGGATTTGGGCATTTTTTGGTAAAACAATTCCGGGTGGTGCCAGACATAGTCCGACCAAATCCACGCACGCGAGCGGCCCTTCTCGACTTCCTTGACCAGGAACAGAAAGTCGCGCCACCAGGCATCGTACTGGCGGATGACAACGTGTTCATAATACTTCTGGTTCCCGTAATCTTCCTCGTCCATTCCCAGGTGGAAAAACCGGGGTCGGTCGAACAGTTGCATCACCTCGGCGATCAGCTCGCGGCAGACCCCATAATACATGTCGGTCGAGACACAGCGCGCGTACTTGCCCATCCACGCGTCGTGCGTGGTCGAGAAATTAAGCTTCGGGATCGGCTCCAGGCCCAATGACCGGATTCGCTTCAATTCGCTGCGCAGTTCGGAGGTGCTCCAGGCGCCTTTCACCGCAATTTCGGGGTGGCTCTTGTACTTCACCCCGTCACCCAGATCAATGACCACCATGTTCATTCCGGCTTGCTGCATCTTTTTGAGCACGTCGTCCCACAGGCTCCGATCGAACCGGAGGTCTGGCCGGTAGATGATGTCCTCTCCCTTCAGTTGCGGCGCATCCCAATCGCACCACATATTCACGCTCAGATGGAGCAGATTGCCCCATATCAACTGCTGTTTGGCATTTTGTGCCGGCGCCCCAGGCGTGGCCGACTCTGCTCCACGGACCGGTCCGTCTGCCACCAGGGTTCCAATCGACGCCGCCGTGCCAAGCTTCAGAAAATCTCTGCGATCCATCATCATGGCCGCCAGCGTATCCGCGGGCGCTGCCACGTCAAACCCAAACCGGCAACAATACTTGTCATCCGGCACTCGGTAGGATAGGTTGGGTCCGTGGTTTTGGAATTCACCAAGATGAACGGCGCGGGCAACGACTTTGTGCTCATCGACAATCGGGCACAAACGATCAAATTCGCCCGCGACCAGATTGCGCGTCTGTGCGATCGGCACCGGGGTGTCGGCGCGGATGGCCTTTTGATGCTCATCCCTTCGGTCTCGGGCAAGGCCGATTGGGGCTGGGAATTCTTTAATAGCGACGGCAGCAGCGGAGAAATGTGCGGCAACGGCGCGCGCTGCTTCGCCCGTTTTGTGCAGAGCCGCACCGGCAGCGCCGGGGATTTTTCCTTTGAAACTGAGGCCGGCATCATTGCTGCCAGTTTTCACGGCGACTCCGTCACGGTCAACCTCACCGAACCGGTGGATTTGCGGCTCGACGAGCAGGTGCCGCTCTCCGCCGGCACGCAGACCATTACCATTCATTCGCTGAACACGGGAGTGCCGCACGCGGTGCTGTTCGTGCCCGACGCCGGCAAAGCGTTGGTGCAGCAGCTTGGCTCCGAGATCCGCCGCCACCCGCACTTCGGTCTCAGAGGCACCAACGTCAATTTTGTCCAGTTGCTCGGATCAAACCGCATTCGGGTTCGCACCTTTGAGCGTGGTGTTGAAGGCGAAACCCTTGCCTGCGGCACCGGCGTGACCGCTGCCGCCCTGGTCAGTTCCCGCGTTCACAAGTTGATATCACCGGTTAGAGTCCACGTTGAAGGCGGCGACGAACTCGAAGTCAGTTTCAAGGAAACCAACGGTCAGTTTACCGACGTGCGCCTCACCGGCCCGGCGGAGTTTGTGTTTGAAGGAAGAATCGAAATCTAACATGTTTACTGGAACTTATACTGCTATTGTCACCCCGTTTAAGAACGGCAAGCTCGACGAGCCAGCGCTGGAGCGCCTCATTAAAGCGCAACTCCGCGCTGGAGTGGACGGCATCGTGCCTGTTGGCACCACCGGCGAATCACCGACGGTTGATTACGAGGAGCACATCCACATCATCGCGCTCGCCGTGAAATTTGCCGGCGGCAGAATGAAAGTCCTGGCCGGCACCGGCGGCAACTCGACCAGTGAGGCAAACTACCTCACCGAGCACGCCGAAAAGGTCGGGGCCGACGGCTCGCTCCAGGTGGCGCCGTACTACAATAAGCCCACCCAAGAAGGCCTGTTTCAGCACTTCCGCGAGATCGCGCGTCACACCCGCTTGCCCATTGTGCTCTACAGTATTCCCGGCCGCTGCGGCGTTGAAATCGGCGTGGACACAGTCAAACGGTTGGCGCAGGAATGCAAAAGCATTGTCGGCATCAAGGAAGCCGGCGGCAATCCCGACCGCGTGAGCCAACTGCGCGCGGCGCTTGGAGCGCGCTTTGAAATCCTGAGCGGCGACGACGCGCTCACCCTGCCTTTCATGGCGGTCGGCGCCCAGGGCGTCATCAGCGTCGCGTCCAATGTCATTCCCCGACCGGTCGCGCAGATGGTTAAGGCTTATGCCGCAGGCAAACAGCGGGCGGCATTAAAACTTCACGCTCAATATTACCCACTCTTCAAAGACCTGTTCATCGAAACAAACCCCGTTCCCGTAAAAGCCGCGCTCGCGATGATGGGCCAGATTGAAGAAGAATATCGCCTGCCCCTGGTCCCGATGAGCGCGAAAAACCGGGAAGTTCTGCGGTCCACGATGAAGGCGGTCGGAGTTTTGGAGCGGGAGGCATGACCAAAATCATCATCACCGGCTCCAAAGGCCGCATGGGCCGGGCGCTCGTTTCCTGCGCGGCCCAGCATCCCGACCTGCAAATCGTCGGACAGATCGACCAGGGGGACGACCTCCTCCCGTTGATCAGGCAGGGGCAAGTCGTCATTGATTTCAGCTCGCATAGCGCCACGGCGGGCATCGCCTCGCTCTGTGCCGAACACCAGAAATCGATAGTTATCGGCACCACCGGCCATACCAGCGATGACCGTTTGCAAATCACCCAATTCAGCGGCCAAATCCCCATGGTGCTCTCCTCGAACTTTTCCACGGGCGTGAACACGCTGTTTTGGCTGACGCGCAAGGCGGCGGAGATCCTGGGGCCGGGGTTTGATTTGGAGATCGTCGAGATGCATCATCGGTTGAAACGTGACGCGCCCAGCGGCACGGCAAAGACCCTGGCCGAAATCCTGGCTGGTGTCCGCAAGCAACAGCTCGATAAAGTCCTGCGCTATGGCCGCACGGGCATCGTGGGAGAACGCGCGACGGAGGAGATTGGCATGCACTCTGTTCGTGGCGGAGATGTCGTGGGGGACCACACCGTAATTTTTGCCGGCACCGGCGAGCGGATCGAACTCACACACAAAGCTTCCAGCCGCGAGACCTTCGCCAACGGCGCCTTGCGCGCCGCGCAGTGGGTCGTAAAGCAGCAACCCGGCCTCTATGATATGCAGGATGTGTTGGGGCTGAGATGAGGACGGAGGACGGA
>JBAXTC010000652.1:0-4557 GCA_037130375.1 Verrucomicrobiota bacterium
AGGTTCCATTTTGTTCCGGTTTGCCGCAAACTGGAACAAAATGGAACCTTGAAGTTCCTTTCCGCACTACTCGTTTGCGGGGTTCACTCCCAATCCGACGGGAGCAGGTCTGCCTTGGCTTCCTGTACTAGGTAGAATCAGACGAGGAAATCTACCAGTCGTTCGGCTGCAAACTCCCAGCCGCTGACGCCGCCGCACCCGTTCAGCAATGCCTCCTTGATCTGGCGCGCGGATTTGACAAGCTGGCATACATCACGAGTGCCGTGAAAGAGCAATATATGAAGACGACTTTCCTTGCCATCGCCTGCTGGCTGGCGGCGACGCTTTCGAGCCACGCGCGGGCAACCATCCCGACTCTCTGGCAGATCGGTCGCACCGAGGGCAACGCGGCCAAGTTTGCTCTTGCGCCGGGAGATTACGCGCGATTCCTGGAAAGCTTTGGCAGTCCGGACCACGCCTATTACATCGGCCTTTCCAAGCCGGAGCGCGACTGGCCTTGCGTCCTGCCCGGACCGGTGGACGGTTGGGGCGGCAGCAGTGGCAACGGACGGTGGGATCAGATGAACACGCTGCCGATCGGATTCGTCCTGGCCCAGGCAGCGACGGCAGGGCAGTGTGCGCTCATTCTCAACATTGCTGACACGCACCCCCAAAGTCCGCCGCGGCTGCGCATCACAGTCAACGGTGTGATTTTTGAACGGGAACTGCCGATTGGCGGCAGCGAGGAGTCTTTGCGCGGCAACTTGAGTTTGGCGAAGCCGCAGGTTGTGGAGGTGGAGTTTCGAGCGACGCTCCTCAAGCCGGGCTACAACGAAATCGCCCTGCGCAGCACAAGCGGGAGCTGGCTGGTGTTCGACGCGCTGCGGCTCGAGGCTCCGGCGGAGGCGAGGCTTGCGCCGTTGGCGAACACCATCATTCGATCTGTCTCGACAGCGGCGTACGCGGTGTCCACCAGCCGGAAGACCCCTGCGACAATCCGCTTGGAGGTGTTCCGCGCCGGCGCGCCCGGGCAACTCCAGGTGCAGATTGGGGACGGATTGGGCCAGGTGATCGTGACCGAACCCGGGCTGCAGGTCCTCGAGGTTCCAGCCCCGGCTTCGGCGTCCGGCAAAATGACGCATGTCCGTGTGAGCGCCGACGGTCAGTTGCTGCACGAGACGCAGTTGAGTCTGCGCGCCGCGCCGGTGGCCACGCCGGCGGATTACGTGGACGTGTTCAAAGGCATGGCGCATTCGCGCTGGATGATCGGCCCCGGTCCGTGGCTTCCGTTCAGCATGGTGAAAATATCTCCGGACAATCAGACGGCCGGGTGGTGTGCGGGGTACGAGTACACCATCGAAGCGATTGATTGCTTCAGCCACATCCACGAATGGACGATGGCCGGTCTGGGCATGATGCCAACCCTCGGCCCGTTGAAGACCAAGCCGGGTCTTGACGGCACCGGTTACAGCTCGCGGTTTGACAAGGCGGCCGAGCGCGGCGGCACTGGCTTTTACGAGGTGCTGCTCAAGGACACGGGCATCCATGTGGCCATCACTGCCACCATGCGGGCCAGTTTGCAGGCGTACACCTTTCCGGCTAGTGACGAGGCGCGGGTGATTTTCGACTTCGACATTCCAACCGAATACAAGCTTCACGTGCTCGATGCCAAGGTGCGTCGCACGGGCCCGGCGGAGATTGAGGGAACGATCCAGACGGATGTTCCGGAGGTCCATTACAACGGCAATCAGCGCTACAATCTCCATTTCGTCACCCAGTTCAACCGGCCGTTCGACCGCCTGGGCGGGTGGCAGGGTGAGCAGATCACTTCCAATGTGCAGAGCTTGAGCGCAGCCGGAGACTGCGGCGCATTTGTGGAGTTCAAAACGCGCGCCGGGGAAAGGGTTTTGGCGCGCACGGGCATCTCGCTCGTCAGCGTGGCCAACGCGCGTTTGAACCTGGAGCAGGAACTGGCCCGGCCGTTCGGGTGGGACTTCGCGACCGTGGTTCAGAATCAGCGGCACATTTGGAATAGGATTTTCGACCGCGTGGAAATCCAGACGCCCGATGCGCGCGAGAAATGCCGGTTTTACTCGAACCTTTACCGCGCTTTGGTGGGCCGCAACACCTGGAGCGACGTGAACGGCGAGTGGATCGACCCCGATGCGTGCCGGCAAAAACTTACCGACCCGGACGCGGTCATGCTTGGTTCGGATGCGTTGTGGACAACGTTCTGGAATTTGAACCAGGTCATGGATTTGCTGGCTCCCGAGTGGTCCGCGCGCTGGGTGAAATCGGAGCTGCAGCTTTACGACAAGTGCGGCTGGCTGGCGAAGGGGCCCGGCGGGCTAAAGTACATCAGCGTCATGGTGGCCGAGCACGAGATACCGCTCATGGTCGCGGCGTACCAGCACGGTGTCAAAGGCGTGGACGGCAAGAAAGTGCTCGAGGCGGCAGTCAAGATGCAGACGACGCTGCCGCAGTTGTATCCGGCCGGCGGAGCGGTCGGCAACGAGAACCTGGAGAATTACCTCAAGTATGGATACGTCGCCGAGGATGGTCCCGTGGTGCAGGGCCCCGTCAAAGGTGAATGGCGCAAGGCGTGGTGTTCCAACACCTACGAGTATTCCTACGACGACTGGTGTGTGGCGCAGCTTGCTTTGGCACTCAATCGCAGGGACGTTGTCGGGCAGTTTCTGAAACGTTCGCAGAGCTGGCGCAATGTGTTCGACGCCGAAACCGGATTCGCCCGCCCGCGCCGGGCGAATGGCGAATGGGTGACGCCATTCGATCCGTATCGCACGCCGGGTTTTGTGGAGGGCAACGCGTGGCAGTACACCTGGTTTGTGCCGCAAGATGTGCCGGGCCTGGTGGGGGCCATGGGCCGTGATCGCTTTCTCAGCCGGCTGAACGAGGCATTTGAAAAATCGGCCCCGACGCGCTTCAACGCCGCTGGCGAGCACTTTGCCGACTACCCCATCAACCAAGGCAACCAGCCGACGATGCACGTCGCCTGGCTGTTCAACTGGGCCGGGCAACCCTGGAAGAGCCAGAAATGGGTGCGGGCAATCCTCGGTGCTTATTACGGCCATAATCCGGCCGACGCCTACCTGGGCGACGAAGATCAAGGTCAGATGAGCTCTTGGTTTGTGATGGCGTCGCTCGGATTGTTCCAGACCGACGGCGGATGTCGCGTGAACCCGATCTACGAAATTGGCAGCCCGCTCTATCCGAAGGCCGTGCTCCATCTGTCCAAGGAACATTACGGCGGGAAGACGTTTACCATCGAGGCGCGCCATGCCTCGCGCGCCAACATTTACATCCAGTCAGCCACGCTCAATGGACGGCCTCTGGATCGTTGGTGGATTCGGCAGAAGGATTTGTTGAAGGGAGGCTGTTTGGTGCTGGAACTCGGACCCCAACCGAATGAGGAATGGGGCAGGGGATGTCCATTGCCAGACTGAAGGCGCCAACGGTATCCGCGCAGCAGAGGAGTTCCGTTTGGTCAAACCTCATGCGTCCTCCCGATGTTGGAGTTTCAGCAAACCTCCCGCTCAAAGTGAGACTGCGGATTATTCGGATCGAGGGATGGACAAATGTAAAATATTGAGGCAAAGTCAACCATGACCTTTGGCAGAGAGTCCAAACGGCTCAAGATGAGGGCCGTTTGAAACGATTGGATTATGTATGGGCGAGTGGGATGCGCCAGTAAAACCGATTAACGTAAAGAAGCGTCGGCGGCTGATTATACTCGGCATTGTGAGCGGCAGCTTGGCGCTGCTGCTCATGGTCGTTTATTTCATCGTTACCAGCGCCTGGTTTCTTAAGTCGGTGATTCTGCCCAAGGCCAGCGCGGCTTTCAATGCAACCATTACCGTCCAGGATGCATCCATCAGTCCGTTTTCTTCCATCACACTTGCCAAACTCCAGGTTCAGACCACGGGCGGCGAGCCGCTGTTAACCGCCGAGCAAGTTCACTGCCGCTACAGCCTCTGGGCGATCCTGCGAGGGGACATCCGAGTCGCGGAAGCGACCCTCGAAACGCCGGAGGTTCAGCTCCTCCAAAACGCTGATGGCACCAGCAACGTCGATCCGTTCCTGAAGTCCTCTGGCAGCGAACCGAAAGCCGGGTCCAGCCAACCGCTCCGGCTCGAGCTCCAGCAGATCGCAGTTAAGAATGGCAAGCTGCGATACGTCAAAGTCCTCCCCTCCGGCGGCAAGCAAGTCGTCGAGATCAGCGGGCTCAGCCTCACCGCCGATACCGTTGCGAACGCCCATGATGGCAACGTCCACCTCGCCGCCGATCTCAAGTTTGATCAGGGGTTGGGCGCTGCAACGAACGGCGTTGCCAGCGCCAGGCTCGAGGGCGATTTCGACTTTGCGCTGGATGCGAAGCTGAGCCCCGCTTCCGCCAAGGGCAGCTTGAAGTTCAACGGGGTCGAAGCTTCCGGTGTTTTCCGCGACGCGGCCGACGTGAGCGTTGAGATCGCGGCCGACGTGGCCTTCCCGGAGATTCGCTCCCTGGCCCTGCGTTTTTTCAAAAGCACCAATCCGCTCGGGGCCTTGGTCGTCAGCGGA
>JBAXTC010000653.1:0-4551 GCA_037130375.1 Verrucomicrobiota bacterium
GGCACGGCACGTTTCTCCAATGCAGCTCATTGCGCGAGTTGAGCCCGCCGAACCGCCAAACTTCGGCGCCGGTCTCCGGATTGTGCGCCGTCAGATAATTGGCGCCCACCACCAGAATCTCCCGGCCGGGCGAGTTTTCGCATGGAATGGGTGTGCTATAGGATTCCGTGGATTCATTTACCGCGTCGGTCGGCCGCAATTGGCGCCAGAGCGTCTTCCCTGTCGCCGGCTCAAGGCAGAGCAGGAACGACTCACGGTTTGGGCGGCCATCGTGCGCGTGCGGGTATTCGGGCGGGACCGGATTCTGCTGGAGCGCCTGGACATAGAGTTTGCCCCGATAGAGCATCGGGCTCGACCCATACATCCACATGTTGGCGAACTTGCCGAACTCGGTCACCAGGTTCCGCTGCCAGAGCTGCTGGCCCGAGAAATCAAACGCCGTCAGCTCACCGGTGGCGAACATCACAATGACCCGCTGACCGTCCGTCACCGGCGACGGAGAGGCGGTATTGTTTAGACCCTCCTCGCGGTCGCCGGCCGCCACCACCTTTTGCCAGCGCACCTCGCCCGTTGCGCGATCGAGACAAATCAGCCGCAGCTCCTTCTTCGCGTCCGGGCTGGACACAAAAACCGAATCGCGCCAGATGACCGGGGTGGCAGCACTGGTACCGGGAAGCGGCGCGCTCCACGCCACGTTCTCCGTCCCGCTCCACTGGGTGGGAAGATTCGTCTCGGTGGTCGAGCCATCGAAAAAAGGGCCTCGCCATTGCGGCCAGTCTTCAGCCAGCGCACTGGTTGCGGCCAGAAGAGTGGCCCAAAAAAGGACGGATCGGGCTTTCATAAGTCGATTGTCTGTAAACCGCCGCCGGCCTCACGCCGAGTTTTAGATTCTTTGTTCATAGCGCAGCAATGCAAGCGGGAACGGCTCCGATTTGCAAGCCGTTTGGTCCCTTTTGACTTTTCGCCAGCATTGCCGCCGGTGCGGCCAGCAGCCCGGCGCATAAAGAAGGAAAAAGCCAGATCTGGATGCAGGCAAAGCTCGTCGTCACGTCCTGCAGTGTGCGTCACGACCGCCCTCCTGACAAGCGCGCGGTGACCAGTCGGAAATGCTGCTCGGCGTAGTTCCTGCCACCCGCGGCAGCCATCGAGCCGCTCAGTGGAGATTCTGCTGGCAGCCGCTCGGGCTGGAGATTAAGATGAAAAGGCCGTTCGATACGATACGACAGACACGATTCTGGATAACTTTATGAACGTTTCACGATTCAACCGCCGCGAGTTCTTGCACAGATCGTTGGCCGCCACCAGCACGCTGGTGCTCGGCACGAGCACTATCCTGGCCGCGCCAGGCGAGGCTGCTGCCAAGCGGACTGCGGCGGACCAGGTGGTGCTCGGCAAGACCGGCATCAAGACCAGCCGTCTGGGGATGGGTACCGGCAGCAACAGCGGGCAGGTGCAGCACGACCTGGGCCGGGAAGGGTTCAACGGTCTCGTGAAGTATGCTTATGACCAGGGCATCACCTCTTTCGACAGTTCGGAGAGCTACCAGACGTTCGAGTGGCTCGGCGGGGCCGTCAAAGGGTTGCCGCGCGAGAAGCTGTTCATTCAATCCAAAATCCCGGGCCAGCCGCAGAACGTGCTCGAGGTCATTGATCACCATCGCAAGGTGTTCGACACCGATTATATCGACAGCATGCTGGTTCATTGCATGATCAAAGGCGGCTGGACCGATCCTTGGAAACGTATCATGGACAGTTTTGCTGAAGCGAAGGAAAAGGGCTGGATCCGGAGCAAGGGCGTTTCATGCCACAGCCTGCCCGCCTTGCGGAGTGCCACGGCCACACCGTGGGCGGAAGTGCATCTGGTGCGCGTCAATCCGCAAGGACGCCGCATCGATGGAGAGGAGGAATCGGGGTGGAACGACACCGTCCATGACGTCTCGCCCGTAGTGGCACAGCTTAAAGCCATGCGGGCGAAGGGTCGCGGCATTATCGGCATGAAAATCATCGGCGACGGCATCTTCGCCAACGCCGATGACCGCGAAAAGTCCATTCGTTTCGCGATGTCCCTGCCGGAACTGGACGCCGTGGTGATCGGTTTCAAAAACCGAAACGAGATCGACGAAGCGATCCGGCGTATCAATGGGGCGCTGGCGCAAGGCTGATCCGGCACTCCATTTCGTCATCCATCTCCGTCTCGCTGGCTTTTACAAATCCCAGGCGATGGTAAAGCCTTGCCGCACGATTTCCTTTTCGCACCGTCAGTCTCAAGGGCTTTCCAGCAGTGGCGGCCTCGGCCAGCAACGTTCGCAGCAAAGCTGCCCCCCACACCGGCATTTCGACATTCGGGCAGCAGCGCGATATCCACAAGCCGGAACTCAGTTTCGGTGCGGTCAACGATCATCCGGCCGATGTCCCGCCCGTCAAGTTGCACGACGAGGAAGTCCGCTTGCGGGAACGCCCTGCGGCAGCCTTCATGGGCCTTGAACTGCATCTGGAGAAATGCGTTTCGCATTTCCGCCGGCCAGCCCCACGCATCCAGTTCTTCCTTTCTGGTGCTGGCATACAATTCAAAGCCAAAAGGTTCGTCCTGCCCTGTCTCGATCCGCAGCGATATTTTCCTGAAATCAATGGGCACATTCATGCGCAGAAGGCGAAGTTTAGAGCGATGTGCATCCATCAAGTGTGATTCAAATCAGGCGGCACTTCAACCCACAATCAACCCAAAATACAACAACAGGCGCTTATGGGCAGGGCGGATTCAAGAACCTGCAAAATCGTAGCCGCCGATGGCAGTCGGCGCACTTTTCCTCAATTACTGAGATAATATAAGCCACTCCAAATATTTTCAACCAAGTTGTGGACATCCTCCAAAATCCGGCTATAACATTCCCAGATGAATCTGTTAACCGAGTTTCATGCCAGGCGAGGCGCTTGGGTTTCGCTCGCCGACAGATCGGCGGAACGGAGAATGTCACCATGCAGAGCAACCAGATGCCCATCCACAGCCACCTGGTGAACTGCAATTCAGCCGGCGGAAACCAGGCCCCCCCCGGCGGTGGGTTGCTCGCGGTGGAATCGACCGGGACTTCCGTCAATTACACGACCGCGGCTGCCGACAGCACCATGAATTCCGCCATGATCGGCAATGCCGGCAGCAACGCGCTCTGGAGTGTGAACCTGGACGGGAGCGGCCTGGCCCTGGTCAGGAACCACCTCACCAATGCGCCCCTTGGCATCGGCCTGGATGTCTTCAGCCAGAAAATATATGGCACGGATTCAAGCGGCATAACCTGACCGTTGATGGCTGCCAGGCATGGGTCGTGGAGCCGAAGCGGGCAGCGGCGGGAAATCCGTGGACATGGTGCATGGAATTCCCCGGCGCGTTCACCGAGCGCACAGGGGTGCTGCAAATGGTCGAAAAGGGATTTCGTCCTCAAACAAACCGCCGCCGCATTGTGGTGGAAACCCGCCAACCCGGTTCCCAGGTTGCGATTCGAACTCAGTCTGTTTAGTTTTTGGCCATGACTAAAATGTTTTATCGTCCGTTGACGCGCGGCAGCTCAACTTTCCTGCAACTGCACCTATTATTCCTGGCCTTGCTGGGCTGCGGCATTTCCGGCCCGACACTTCCCGCCCATTCCCAGGAAACGAACGCCTACCCACGGATTAGCGAAGAAGCCTTCAAGGCGCGTCTGCCGTTTTTTGATTACGACAATACCCTGCCCATCGAGGGGCGAATTGTCCAGGAGTGGAAACGAGACGGTGGGTTACGACAGAAGTTTGTCTTCCGTGGCGCGCAAGGTTTTCTGGTGCCGGGATTTGTCGAGTTTCCAAAATCGAACCAGCCGCCTTACCGGCTGGTGCTGCTGCTGCACGGTTGGTCGGGCGGCAAGGACGACTGGTATCACGACGACAATTACATCAACGGCGGCGTGATGCGCAAGGCACTGCTCGACGCCGGTTACGCGACGCTCGCGCTGGACGCTGCCACGCACGGCGAACGCAGCAACGAGATTGATTATCAGCACGTCAATTCCTACGACGATCCGAAGGCCCCGACCCGCCGCAATTACTTCACATACGCCGAAATCTCAATTCAGACGGTGAAAGATTATCGGCGAGCGCTCGATTTCATCTTCGAGCGCGGCCAGGTGGACACGAACCGCGTCGGCCTGCTGGGCTACAGCATGGGCGACATGGACTCGTTCTATCTGCTGTCCGTCGAGCCGCGCATTAAGATGGCCGTAG
This sequence comes from Verrucomicrobiota bacterium, assembly GCA_037130375.1. GTDB lineage: Bacteria > Verrucomicrobiota > Verrucomicrobiia > Limisphaerales > UBA8199 > JAPLUA01. Next base: position 4,248 of record JBAXTC010000653.1, read on the forward strand.
CGTGTGTGCCGCCGCTGCTGAGCATCGGATACGGCCCGGCGGCGCCTGTGGATTACACCTGGGGCATCGGGAACCGGCCGTTCCTCATGCTCATGGGCCGCAACGACGGCATGGGAGTGGCGGCCAGAGTCGAGGCGTCGTACCACCAATACATCGAAGGGCCGAACACAAAGCTCATCTGGTACGACAAAGGCCACCAGTTGGGAGAAATCTATGTGCCCGATGCGCTGGCCTGGGTGAAGAAGTATTTAGTGTCTGAGAGAAAACTATCCCTGGGTGCGCAGGGCAAGGGTGTTTCTCGCTT
>JBAXTC010000654.1:0-4551 GCA_037130375.1 Verrucomicrobiota bacterium
GGACCACGCCGATTCCCGGCGCGAGCGGCGTGTTCGAGGATTTCGATCGTCCGCACGCCTATCAGGGGCGGGTCGGTTTTGTTGCCGGCAACACGACGGTGAGCGGCTTGTATTTGGCCAGCGGTGGGTCCGTTGAGCGCATCGCCGACACCACGGTTGCTTTGCCAGGGGGCGCGGGCATGTTTGAGAGTTTCAGCGATTTCAGCGTAGCGAGTTGGGGTGTGGCCTTCCGCGCCAATGCCAACCTCTCGACCGAAGGCATCTACCGCCATTCGGCGACCGGGCTGGCGGCCGTGGCTACCTTCCAGACGCCGGTGCCTGGCGGCAGCGGGAGCACCTTTGGGACCTTCTACTTCCCGGTGGCAGACGAAAAAGGTCTGACATTTTTTGGCAATAACCTGCAGACGGGCGATGCCAGGCGTTTTGGCATCTACCGCGCCACGGAGTCGGGCACGATTCAGCCGGTGATCAATAACACCGACATTGACCCTGGCTCTGGCACTCCTTACTCCGCCTTCGGCCATCAGGCGGTCAACGCCGCAGGACAGCTCGCTATCGTGGCAGAATCCGCGGAGGGTGCTCTTAGAAGCCTGCGGTTTTGGACGGGCGACCGTTGACCCCCCCAGGCGCAGGTGGAACACCCGTGCACGGTTCTCCGGCGGCGCACATCACTTTTATTGCCCCGGCCGTCTCACTGGACGAGTGGGGCAATGTGGCGTTCCACGCGGATGACGACACGTCCAACACAGGCATCTACTTGGCCACTGGCGGGCAGTTACTCAAGGTGGTGGACTTGAACACTCCGATTGATGAGGGCAAGAAGCCTTTGGATGAGCACTCGCTGGGGCTGGCAGACAACCAGATGGCGGGAGGGATGCTGGCCTTCTATGCGGTGACCGAACCTGGCGAATTCGGGATCTATATGACATCGGTTTCAAAACCGGCGCCATGCTTGCGAATTACCGCCGCCCCCGGGACGGTCTCACTGTTCTGGCCGACCAACGCAATCGGTTTCCGGCTTCAGCAGGCGGTAACCCTGCCCCCAGCAGTTGCGTGGGACAACGTGACCAATACGCCGACGACGCTGGGCGCGGAGTTCCAAGTGCAAGTCGGCCGGCTCGGCAACGCGGGCTTCTACCGCTTGGTGAACCCCTGAGATGTATCCAGAAAGAATTATCGGGGCCTGGAACAAGCAGGGCTGCCATGGGCAATTCCTTATCAGCTTGATGGTCGTGACCCAACCAGGAACTGACGGTGAATAAATATGGAACAGACACCATTTGAACCAGGCAAAATTGGCTTCGCTGACAATCCCGAGCCGCGCTGCGCTTCGATTCTACTGCTCGATGTTTCAGGTTCGATGCAGGGCAACCCGCTGTCAGAACTCCAGGCAGGTCTGGCGGTTTATCGCGACGAGCTTGCAGCCGACGCGCTTGCGCGGAAGCGTGTCGAGATTGCGGTGGTCGCTTTCGGTGGTTCGGTGGATGTGGTTCACAACTTTTCAACAGCGGACAATTTCATCCCGCCAATATTGGTTTCCAAGGGTGACACACCGATGGCGCAAGCTGTTCTCACAGGCTTGAACCTGCTCGACGAACGGAAGAAAGAGTATCGCGAGAACGGGATTCAGTATTATCGGCCTTGGATTTTCCTGATCACGGACGGCGCGCCGACCGATGCCAACACTCCGCAGTGGACGGAAGCCGTAAGGAAGGTTCGCAGAGGCGAAGAGGCGAAGACGTTTTCATTTTTCGGAGTTGGCGTAGAGAACGCAGACATGGACAAGCTCGGAGAGCTTTCAAAACGTGAGCCGCTGAAGTTGAAAGGACTTCGTTTCCGTGACTTGTTCCAGTGGCTGTCCAACTCGCAGCAGTCCGTCTCGCGCTCGACTCCCGGAGATTCTGTTCCGCTTAAGAATCCCGCCACACCAGAAGGCTGGGCATCGGTCTAACTCTTTGTTGGATGTGGAAAGCCGTTGGAAAAAGCGTTATTGGAGCTTCTCATCTGAGAGGGCAACTGCCCTGTCAGGATTCCTCTGATTATTTGCGCTGCCAAATCGACGGGGAGGCGGCGCTCATTATCGGAATAAGCGATGGCGCAGGGAGCGCCGCTCATTCTCACCTCGGTTCACAAGAAGCGGTAGCCGCTTTGATGCGCCAGGCGGCTTCATTCAAGCGCGCAATCGCCGACATCACCCGTGAAGACGTCCGCACTTGGTTGGCAAACACGCTGGCGCATTTGACAGCGGTGGCCGAGCGGGAGAAAATCGAAATCAAAGACCTGGCATGCACGGTTCTGGTTGCTGTTCTCGGCGATCGTCACGCTGTATTTGCCCAGATTGGCGATGGGGCATGGATAGTCGAGACGAATGGCGTTTTTGGCGCGGTGACGTGGCCCCAGAATGGCGAGTTCGCGAATGAGACCAAGTTTATCACGTCGCCCGATGCGCTTGATTCATTGCAATTTCAGCAGTGTTGCGAACCGTTGACTGCAGCGGCGGGATTCACCGACGGCGTTCAGGCTCTGGCACTCGATCTCGCGGCGAAAAGAGTCCATGCTCCCTTTTTTGAGTCAATGTTTGCTGCTTTGCGGGACTGCGAGGATGAAACCAGCCTGCTTTCCCCGCTCATTAGCTTCCTGTCGTCAGACCGGGTGAACGAGCGAACAGATGACGACAAGACGCTGGTGCTCGCGCGGCGCGTGGTTGCAGGCTTGATTGGAAATGAGATGGGTTGATGAAAGTGGAAATGTAATTCGTCTCGGGGCGAGGCTCACGACGCCCGGAGGCGAAGGGGTGATTTACGAATTGGCAAACGATCCGAGCAAGGTCGCCAAAATCTATCACCAAGCTCCGTCCGCCCAGAAGGTCAACAAACTCAAGCACCTCCGCACCTTCACCTCTCCAAACCTTCTCGAAATCGCAGCTTGGCCGGCAAGTCTGCTGTTTGATGGCAATCACCGGCAAACGGCTCGCGGATTCATCATGCCGTTAGTGAAGGGCAAAGAAATCCATCGCTTATATGGCCCGCACGACCGTTACGTTGAATTCCCTTCAGCCGCGTGGGACTTTCTCGTTCATGTCGCCAAGAATAGCGCGGCTGCGTTTGAAACGCTGCACGAGCACGGGGTGATCATGGCCGACGTGAACGAGAAGAACCTGCTGGTCACATCCGCTGGTTACGTTCGGCTGATTGATTGCGATTCCTACCAGTTTTCCCATACCTCTGGCATCTTCCATTGCGACGTAGGCGTCCCTCTGTGGACACCGCCGGAATTGCAGGGACACGACTTTCGCGGTCTGACACGGACGAAAAACCACGACCGGTTTGGCTTGGCCGTGCTCCTGTTTCAATTGCTGTTCATGGGCCGCCACCCTTTCGCAGGCGTGCCTGACCGTCCTGAGCAATTTGAAATCGAGAAATCAAGCGGGCGGTTCCTCTTCGCATTCACTCGAAAAACTCGCTCGCTCGGAATCCGTCCGCCGCCTCACGCGCTGCCGCTGAGTGTTTTGCCGGACAACATCGTCCGGCTTTTCGAGCGCGCTTTTCTTCGAGGCTCGGAAAGAGATTCTGTGCGGCCCTCGGGCCGAGATTGGTTCCGGGCGTTGGACTCCTTGTCCAAGAACCTTCGCGACTGCTCACGCGAGACCGGTCATAAATACCCATCACATCTGGCCAAGTGTCCTTGGTGCCACTTATGCGACGGTGGCGGGCCGAACTTCTTTGTAAGCGTCGTCGTCCATCTGCCGCCGCAGTTTGCTGTTGCGAATGCCGGCGCTTACTGGCTCGCAATCCAGCAGATGTCGCCACGGCCCCTTACGGCGAAACAATTGGCTGCTTTTGTTCTCCCGAAAGCCACTGGAGCACCGTTGCCAGCCGGCACGTTAAGAAGCCGGCCCGGGTTTTTTCTCGGCTGGATGATCATCGCGATGTCCTTGCCGCTTTTCTGGGTCGTTGGCTACTTTGCCGCGATTGGAATCTTCATCGGCTGGGGACTGGTGGCTGCGGGGTCGAGACGCGCTCAATTTTCAGGCGAGTCGAATCTCGGGCGGCAGGCCGCGGCACAGGCAACGGCTGAAATCCAGAAATGCCGGAGCGCCGCCAAGGGGATTATCGCAGACTACCAGCAACAATTCGAGAAAAGGAAATCAGAGCTTCAAGCCGCTTACAAGCGCCACCTGCGGCTTGATCAGGAAAAGCGCGAGCAGTTGCAGAAACTGGAAGCAAGGAAGCGCGAGCTTCAAATGAATGAGTTTCTCGACAAGATTCTGATTCGTGACCACGCCATTCCAGAAATAAGAACAAGGCGAAAGCAGGCGCTCCAAGCTTATGGCATTGAATCAGCACTCGATGTTGTCAATTCGATGAATGTTCCCGGTTTTGGGCCGCGCCTCATCTCAGTGCTCATGAGTTGGCGGCGGCAGTGCGAGGCGCAATTCCGATTCAACCCAGCAGCCCAACTCCCGCAAAAAGAACTGCACAAACTGGATCTTCGCATGGCCGACTTGCGACGCTCCCTCGAGATCGAACTGCGCAGCGGGCCGCAAAACCT
>JBAXTC010000655.1:0-4546 GCA_037130375.1 Verrucomicrobiota bacterium
ACCAAAGAACCGACCGAAATTACTTGGTGCCCAGAATCGCGTCTTTGGCTGCCTTAGCGACCTGGAACTTGACCACTGCCGAATGAGAGCCTGTAGAGAATATGACAATCTGGTTGGCCGGCATCGTATCTCAGACGCAGGGGCTGCCCGGCTTCCTGGAGGAAGTAAGCGAGCTTCTGGATTTCCAGAAGCGTCAGGCGGTAGGCCTGAGACGCATATAGATCCATCAGGCGGATGAAAAGGGCGCGAGCGATCGTGAGATGGGGGCGGATGGTGCGCACCGGCATCTGGCGGGCTCCGGGGGCGCCCGCAGGCTCATACAGCAGAACACGGACGCTCGGCAGCGCCGCGAAAGCAGTTTCGATCATCGGTCTGACCCGGTTCCAGTCCAAGCCGCCAAGGCCGCAGCCAAGAGGGGGAACGGCGATGCTGGTGATTCCGAGGCGGCGGACGTCCGTGACAAGAGCTTTGAGGCCAGCCTCGATGTCCTCGTAGCGGGAGTTGGCGCGCCAGTCTCGTTTGGTCGCAAAATTGATGACGAATTTGGGATTGAGCATGGAACCAAGCTCAAAAATGTGCATGCGGCCCGGCTGGACCTCACCAGCGGCGCACGCCTTCCGGTAGTCGTCGAAATTGTCGGGATAGGCTTTCTTGAACTGAAGCGCGAGGCCCTTGCCCATAAACCCGACACAATTGATGGTGTTCACCAGGACTTCCGCTTCTGCCTTAAGAATGTTGCCTTGAGTGAGTTCGACCATAAGGGGATCCTGGCCTTCGGTGTAGCCCGCGACGCGGTTGGTCTTCAACTGGAGAAGCATCGGGGAGAGCTGCCCGAAGTAGAACGGGACGTAGTCGTGCATGGCGCCGCCCGGGCCGCAGGGGACGGGCCGGGCGCGGCGGACGTTCTGGATGTCAACGTTGTGGATGGTGCGACAGGGCAAGCCGTCGTTCGGAGTGTGGTTGGTCGAGTGGAGGCCGCCACGCGCCAGAATGAGCGCTGGATGATCGGCGTGGAGTGGGTTGGGTTTCGCATCGGGAGCGGTCAATCGGCCGCAGTGCCAGTCTCGGGTCCGCCAAGTTCTTCCTCCAGCCGCCGGACGACGTCGGCGACGAAATCGTGGAATCCCCAGCCGATACGGTCGCTCATCTGCTCCACGCTCGCCAGCCGGTCGCTGAACGCTGGATACAACTCCCGCGCCTCGCCGCGCAACAGGGCGGCCAGTTCGTCCAGCGCCGACTCCACGCTGCGGTAGAACCGCCCGTCAATGTCCCCATACTCGTGGGTGAATCTTGTGCCGTTCTCCACATAGGTCATCAACAGTTCCGCCGTGCCGGGGAGATTGCCGGTCGCCTTGCGGTAATCGCGGATGGCCTTGCGCGCCTCGCCCAGCTTCAGTTTGCCAAAGCCCCGGGCGGGAAAGAACTGCTCCACGATCTTGCCCCGATACTTCTCCAGGACTTCGCCGCCGCTCTCGTCGGCCTGACAGCGGGCCTGTATGAAGTCGCGGTTCACGGCGGCAGCTTCGTAAAGGTCCTTCACCAGGGCGAGCAACGCGGCCTGGTCCCAGGTAGTCAGGTGTTGGCGGACTGCGCTCCAGCCGCCGGGTTTCCTGGTGGGTTTCGTGGTTTCGTCGGGCATGGCTTCCGGCTGCCTTTCCCTTCCATCTTCATAATTCATAATTCATCCTTCATCCTTTCCCCAGTGGAGACGTGCGAAATAAGGGTTTGACTTGTGTGCCACTTTGGTGCATATTTTGAACATGCCCGCCACACTGGAACGTCCTCGAACCCGGAAGCGAGAGCGCCTGGTCGCGCGAGTTTCGGCTGAAGACAAGGCGATCATCAGCCAGGCCGCGGCCATTGCCGGCCAATCGGCCGGCAGTTTTATGCTCGCGGAAGCCCGAAAGGCCGCCGTGGCAACTCTGGAAGGCTGCCAGCGCATCGTCCTCAGTGCCGAACAATCCCGCCGTTTTGTTGAGGCCCTGCTCGCTCCGCCGCGGAAACCCACGCGGCGAATGGTTGCGGCCATGCGGGCCTATAAGGCCACGGTTAAGAGCGATCTGGATTAGAGGGCCCATCCAGCCTCCTCACGTTTGATCAAATCCTGCATGGGGATGAACAGACGGCGGTCATCCAGGGGCTGGAATCCGAATCCCTGGTAGAAATTCTGGGCCTTCGCATCCTTGGGATCGGTTACCACCACGACCGCGCCGGCCTCGCCCGCGAGGCGGACGCTGCGGCACAGCGCATCCATCAGGAGCAACGGGCCAATCGCCTTGCCTCGCCACTCGAAATCACGCGCCAGGCGGCCGATGAGGGTGGCACCGAGATCCGGGTAGCGCGGGAGCTTTTTGGCCACCGCCACCGGGAGCTTTTGCACGGAAACCGAAGTTTGGGACAAAGTGTAATAGCCCACGATGCGGCCGGGATCGGTCTCGCCCACCAGGACAAAGCAGGCGGACGCCCGGGCGTCCATTTCCTTGCGCGCCCGTTTCTGGAGGAACTGGGTAAGCTCGGATGATTCGCAGCGAAAAGCCTCCCGACGGTGTTTGGCCGTGTCAAGTTGCTCGATGCGATATTGGGGTGCGCCGCTCATCCGGGTTGAGCCTCCGCGCCGCTGCCCCAGATGCGCGCGAGGGTGGCTTGGATCTTTTGCTCGAACCGGGTGATCAGTTCGCGGTTGGCGGCCACCAGCGCTTGCTCGGCTTCGATCTCGGCCACGATGGCTTGCTGCGTGGCGAGGGGTGGGAGGGCAATCTTGAACTCGCGACCCTGATCGGTTGTGAGGTTCTTGAATACGGCTCCAACTGATCGAGCACCATGGCTGGCATGAAGATCCAACAACGCGAAGTAGAGATACTCAGGGAGAACGTCTTTACTCAGTTCACGGAGTCCGACGAATCCGTCATGAATGCACGCGCCGATAGCCAAGATGGTCGGCAAGCCCGGATTGCCACTCACCGTGATGATCACATCGCCCTTCTTCATGGGCCGACTCTTTGTTGCGCCTTCTTCGGTGAGTGAGTCGATTCGAGGAGTCGCATACATTCCGTCGCGGGTGATGTCTGCGACCATGAGCCTGGGCACGGGATCTCCAAAGAACTTTGGGTCGCCCTGCGGGCGTGGCGAACTTCCGCGAACGATAGTGCTGAGCGTTCCGATCTCCGCCACCGGCCAGTCGGGGTGGATAGGGATGTGGGGCGGTAGTGGTCGAGGACGGCGCGGGCGCCGTTGATGACTTTCTGGTAGCCCTCGATCTCCGCCACGATCTCCTTCTGCACCTCCAGCGGCGGCAGGGGGATTTGGAGTTCGGCGAATGATGACCAGCCGATGCGCGGAAGCTGAGCCCCTTTGAGTTGCCCCATCACGGCGTCATTGAATCGTCCACTTCGGAACAGGTAGGCGTAGAGGGCAGGGTCGGTTTTGCCTTCGAGCGCCTCAATGACAAAGATGTCGGTCGAGCAAATGCCTTTGCGTTCGGCGAGCCAAACCTTGTTCAGATTGGGCCGCAGCTTTCCGTAGAGGATGTCGCGCGGCTTGAAGACATTCTTCAGGCTTTTGATGTCAGCAGGTTTCTCCGTGACGACGTTTCCCTCATTCTCACCGGTGTTCTGCGTGATGTTTTCAAGACCGAGATAAGTGACCGGACCGTCGAGCGACTCTGGAAGCACGGTTTGGTCTGCTTTTCGGAACACACCACCCACCGGAACGAACGGCCACGATGAGACCGCGACAACGCCATCCCGATACCGCTCGCCGCTGAGGTTGTAGTCGCCGTTGGCAGCGAGCTTTTCTTTCGGGACGATCAGGCCGGAGGTGGGCTGGAGGTCGGCGGTGGGTTGGTGGCTGCGGAGGGCTTGGAGGTAGGCGGCGAGTTCAACTTGGACTTGCGGGAGGTCGTTCTTCTCGATGGCGCGGCGCTGGGCACCGAGGCCGTAGCCGTCGTTCTCCACTTTGAAGAAGGCAATGGTCGAGCTCTGCCGGGCGAGGGATTTGTCGAGGATGAGAATGGACGTTTTCACCCCGGAGTAGGGATTGAAACAGCCCGCCGGGAGGGAGACGACGGCGACCAGGGCGTTTTCGACGAGCATCTTCCGCAGGTCTTTGTAGGCCGTCTGGCTCTGGAAGATAATGCCCTCGGGGACGATGATGCCGGCGCGGCCGGTGGGGGCCAGGTGCTCGGCCATGTAGTCCACGAAGAGGACTTCGCTGCGCTTGGCCTGGATGGAGAAACGCTTGTGGGGCTTGATGCCGCCTTTCGGGGACATGAAGGGCGGATTGGCGAGGATGACGTCGGCGAATTCGTTCCAGCGCTCCTCGGAGGTGAGGGTGTCGTATTCGTAAATGTGCGGATCGGTGAAGCCGTGGAGGTAGAGGTTGACCAGCGAGAGGCGCACCATGTCAGGCGAGATGTCGTAGCCTTTGAAGTTTTTGGCGAGTCGGCCCTTTTCATCCGGCGTCAGCTTGCTGTGGCCCTTGGCGTCGGTGTTGGCGCGGAGGATGTGCTTGTAGGCGGAGATGAGGAAGCCGGCGGTGCCGCAGGCGG
>JBAXTC010000656.1:0-4537 GCA_037130375.1 Verrucomicrobiota bacterium
TATTTCCGGCTCCGGCCCCCGCAACCAGCGGTGATAGCCGGACGCCCTGCTCCGCCAGCCGGTTCTGCAATTGCGACCACTCCGCGCCCAGCGCGGCAAAATCTCCCCGTTCCAAAACCGCCCGCACCTCGAACCGTCCCTGTTGCATCTCAACGTGCAACGCCAGTTGCGTGTTGCTGTCCGGGGTTAAGACCAGCGACAGGGAGGATGCGTCCATCCGCCTCAACCCGGCCGCCGCGTTTTCGATGGCTCGGCGAACGCCCTCGATCCCGGCCGCCTGCGGCGCCGCGGCCTCGGCATACGCGCTCAGGTCGCGCCGCGTCGGTTGATCGGCGAGCGCTTGCGCCGTTTCTGCCGCGCCAGAAGGCAAACCAGCGAGGCGATCCCCATCATTGGCACGAGCTTTCCGCTCGCGCCCAGCAAACCCGGCAGCCTCGAGCGCCGCCGGCAAGCACGGCAAATTTTGCTCAGCCAGGCAGGCATTTTCGTTCATTTCGCGCGTTGCTTGCATCGTGCCGGTATGCTGAGCAGCCGACGTGCCAGAGTCAGAAACGGCGGCCATCAGCGCTTTTTCATGGGCTGTGAGCTCCGCCACTGCCAGGACCCGGGGCGAACCCGGCGCTGCCGGCTTTGAATCCGTTGGTATCGCAGCCGGCGCGTTGGCGGTCTCCGCCTCCGGCACTTCCGCCCGCGAGTCGCCGGGTTGACCCACCAGGACATTATTTGCGTTCAGGCGCTCAGCCGTCGGAACGTTCTTCTCATCGTGCGCAAGAGTGGGGGTTCCTGCCGCGAGACCCGAATGCTCGGGGAGCGCGCTCGGGTCTTGAGCCTCAGCCTGCGCGGGTTGAGTGTTGACTGGGATGGGCTGTCCGAACACTGTGACGGGCATTCCGGCCAGCCAGGATGGCGGTGGGCCTGTGGCAGCATTCTGGTCCTCAGGTGACCCTTGTTCGTTCGAGATATCATCCGCTTCGGAGTCCTTTTCCGCGTCGGCCGGCGTTCGTTCGCCTACCTTCCGACTTTCGGCGTCCGGGGCCCTCGCCGCCTGCTCCATCAAACGGGCGAAGTGTCCGGCAGTGGTGCATAGCTCCCGGTCTTCAAACCCTGTTTTCCGCCCCGTGGAGTTGAGGAAAAAAACCGGAGTTTTAACCGGGGCGGTCATGGCGGGGCAGGCTTTTTTACCGCCGAAAGGACGAGCCGAAGCCGATTCGAGAGCATCGCGGCGCGCCGGGCATCTTCCTTGCTCCCCTGGCCGAGATTTTCGAGTATCGGCGCGGGTTCCGCCCCCCTCATCAGCGTTAATATCTTCACCACCTGGTCGTCATCCATTTCCTTGAGGATGCGCGCGGCGCCTTCCGGACTCATCGTCGTGTAAACTTTGGCGAGCTTTTTCAGGTTCACCGCTTCCTCCTCGCTGACCCGCGTCACGACCTTGTCCAGATCGGCGCGCACCTGATAGACCGCCTGCGTGACCGCGTATATTTCCTTGCGCTCGGCCTGCAATCGAGTCTCCAAGTCGTCCAGTTGGCTTGCGCGCACGCGCAAAGCCTCACGCTCGTTCTTGATCTCCGCCAGGAGTTGAGTCATCTCGGGGTTTTGAAACGTCCATGACGGACCGTCCGGAATTTTAGCAATCTGCGCACCCTGCCGCGCGCGCAGGATGGCCGCCGCATGCTTGATCTGCTGCTGCGGTCGCATGCAAAACCAGGTGGTCGCCGCATACGCCAGGACGCCAGCCGCCACCGCCATCCATTTGCTTTGAAGAAACTGCATCATGCGTTTACGGCCGACTCGCGCCAGGCTTCGGTCAGCCTCGGGCCGCGTCCGGACATTTCGTCGAGCATTTTCTGTTCCTCACGCGCGGCTTGGCTCGAGTGGAGCAACCGCTGTCGCCGGCGCAGTCGTTCGAGCGCCTCGCGCCGTTGGGTGGCGATGACCAGCAAACTCCAGGCTTCCTCGGCCCGTTTGCGCGCTTCGGCTAATTCTCGCGACCGCGCCGTTCGCTGTTCGCCCAACCGGACGCCAAAAGCCCGCCATTGCTCGATCTGGTCTGCGCGGGCGCCGGCCGCCAGTTGGGCCCGGCGTGATTCGTCGGAGGCGGCCATGGCCTCGTCTGCCAGGCGCGCGCGCGCTGCCGCGGCTGCCACCGCGGCGTAGGCGTGCGCGCAACTCTGTTGGGCGGTCTGCTCGGCTTGTTCTCGAAGCGTCAACACGGCTTGGAGTCGAAATTGAAACCCTTTCATGCCAGCCTCGCAGTTGGAACGGCCTTCGGTTGGCCCAGTGGCGCCAGCGTTCTCGCCATCTCCGACCATGTTCGCTCCAACTCCCAGCCGTCGGTAATGCCCTGACGCAGGAATTGCCGCATCGGCTCGTGGCGGGCGATGGCTTCGTCAATGACCGGACTGCTCCCCGCCGGATACGCGCCGATGTTGATCAAGTCTTGGTTCTTCCGATAGACGGCCAGGTGCTCGCGGGCGCTGGAAGTCAGGCCGAGTTGGTCCCGCGAGAGCAACTCGCCGGTTAGGCGGCTCACGCTCTCGAGCACATCAATGGCCGGATAGTGGTTTTGCGTCGCCAGATCACGCGAAAGCACGATGTGCCCGTCCAGGATTGATCGCACCGCGTCGGCCACCGGGTCGTTCATGTCGTCCGCTTCCACGAGCACAGTGAATAAACCGGTCATCGTGCCGCGCTCCCCCGCCCCAGCCCGCTCGAGCAACCGCGGCAGGAGGGAAAATACCGAGGGTGTGTAGCCCCGCGTAGCCGCGGGCTCGCCAATCGCCAGGCCGATTTCGCGTTGCGCCATTGCAAAACGCGTCACCGAGTCCATCATCATCAGCACATTCCGCCCCTGGTCGCGGAAATGCTCGGCGATGGCCATTGCCAGAAACGCCCCTTTCACCCGCGCCAGCGCCGGCTCGTTCGAGGTCGCGACCACCACCACGGATTTGCGCCGCCCCTCCTCGCCCAAATCCTTTTCCATAAATTCGCGCACTTCGCGCCCGCGTTCACCTATCAACGCGATCACGTTCACATCCGCCTCGGCGTGGCGCGCTATCATGCCGAGCAACGTCGATTTGCCGACGCCGCTGCCGGCGAAGATGCCCAGACGCTGGCCGCGACCGCACGGGGTGAACGCGTCGATGGCCTTGATGGCGGTTCGGAACACATCGCCGATGCGCTGGCGCTTGAGCGGATGCGGCGGCAGCAGATTGAGTTGCGCCATGTGCCGGCCGCGAATCGGACCTTTTTCGTCCAAAGGCTGGCCGAGACCGTCGATCACCCGGCCCATCAATTCGTCGCTCACCGGCATGCGCAGCGGCGCGCCGGTGGCGATGACTTCGCTGCCGGGATGGATGCCGCGAATCTCGCCCAGCGGCATCAGCAGCAAGTGATGATTGCGAAAACCAACCACTTCGGCCAGCGTGGAACTGTCGTGCCGCGCGGATTCGATCCGGCACACCTCGCCGACGGATGCCAGCGGTCCCTCGGACTCGACCACCAGGCCGATCAACTGAACCACCCGGCCGCGTGTCTCGGCGGCCCGCGTCTGCTTGACGCGCTCCAGCGCGGACTCGAGGTGCGTGGGCGCGGTCTGCGTCAGGGTGGTCGTCATGCGTTTAACGATTGGCGGATTAACTTCAGCTTGGTCTCGCGGCGGGCGTCGATGACGCCGAAACGGGTCTCGACGAGGCAGCCGCCCCGGGTGACTTCCGCCGATGCCTGAAAATGCATGGCTTCGTTGCCCGGGCCGGGCAACAGCACGGGCGAATTGCTCCGCTGCAACAGCGCCAGGTCGTCAGCGTGCAAAAACACTTGAAATCCGACGCCTTCCTCGGCCTGCGCCAGCGCCGATCGAACCGCCGCCTCGACCATTTCCTCGGAAACCGGCATGTCCGAAACCAGTTTTCGGGCGACCTCGAGTGCCAGTTCGACCACTCCAGCCTCGCTCTGCCGCACAACCCGCGGCACGGACTGCTGCAGCGACGCCAGGACGCCGTTCTGCAATTCGAGCAGTTCGGCTCGCTGGCGCAACAGTTGTTCGCTGAGGCGCGCTTCGCCGTCGGCGAGACCTCGTTCGTAGGCAGCCTGCTCGGTTTGGCGCCCGCGCGCTTCGTTGGCATCGCGTGCCTGCGTGGCGGCCTGCGAAACCAGAAGCACCTCGCTTAAGGGGTGCCCGATGCAGAGGCTCTTACGCCATTGCATACTCGCCTCCCTTGCGCGCTTCACTAAGATCCACCCCGCCCTCGGTCTCCAACCGGCGCACGGCGTCAATGACGCGCAGTTGGGCGCTTTCGATGTCGCGCAGACGCACCGCCCCCATGAAGCTCATCTCCTCCTGCACCGTCTCGGCGGCCCGTTTCGTGATGCAGGCCAGCAGCGTCGTCCTGAGTTTGTCGCTCGCACTCTTGAGCGCCAGCGCCAGCTCCCGCATATCCACCTCCCGCAAGATGCGCTGCAGCATGGTGGGGTCGAGATTGACGAGATCCTCGAAGGTGAACATTTTCTGGCGGATGGCCTGGCCAAGCTCGGGATT
>JBAXTC010000657.1:0-4536 GCA_037130375.1 Verrucomicrobiota bacterium
TTAGTGATCAGTCATCAGTGATCCGCCCTCCGTCCTCCGCCCTCCGCCCTCCGCCCTCCGGAACCAACTTCCAGCGTGACTCACGGGACAAGGTGTGGCATTGTCGGGGTGTGACTACGGCGGAAGCGACTAAACTTCTCGATAAATTTCGCGCGGGCGGAGTCAGCCTCGACGAGGTTCTGCGGACCTTTCAAGCGGCGCCGGTGGCGGATCTTGGGTTTGCCCAGGTTGACACACACCGCGCGTTGCGTAAGGGTTTTCCGGAAGTTATTTTCGGCGCCGGAAAAACGCCCATTCAGGTTGTTACAATCGCGGCCAAACTGCTCGAACGGGAACAACGCACCCTGGTCACACGGGTGACAGCCGAGCACGCGCGCTTGCTGCGGAGAAGATTCAAGCACGCTGTTCATCACGAGCTGGCGCGGTGTGTCACCATCGAGCGAGAGCCTTTGCCCAAGCGGAAGGGAAGCATTGTCGTGGTTTGTGCGGGCACCAGCGATCTGCCGGTGTCGGAGGAAGCGGCGGTGACTGCGGAGATCATGGGGAACCGCGTGGAACGGATTGCGGACGTCGGGGTGGCCGGCGTGCATCGGCTCTTTGGCCGGCTGGAAACCATTCAGGGGGCCAACGTGATCATCGTGGTGGCCGGGATGGAAGGCGCATTGCCGAGCGTGATCGCCGGGCTGGTCTCGAAGCCGGTCATCGCGGTGCCAACAAGCGTGGGATACGGCGCGAATTTCGGCGGGCTGGCGCCGTTGCTCGGCATGTTGAACAGTTGTGCCAGCGGCTTGACGGTGGTGAACATCGACAACGGCTTCGGCGCCGGCTATGCCGCGAGCCAGATCAATGCGCTGGCGGACTCAAAATGAGAACCTTGTATCTCGATCTGTTCAGCGGCATCAGCGGCGATATGTTCATTGGCGGGCTGATCGATCTGGGTGTCGATGCAGGTCGATTGACGCGCGAGTTAGAGAAGCTGCGGCTCGATGGCTATCATCTGCATGTCGCCCGGGGACGAAAATCGAGCATTGAAGGTGTGAAGTTCGATGTCCACGTGGAAAGCGAACATCACCATCATGATCTCCATCATCACTCCGACAGTCATGGACACGAGCATGACCAAACTCATCCATCCGATCACTCGCACGCTCACACCCACACGAAGGAGCGCACCTTCACTCAAATCCGGCAACTGATCACCGAGAGCCTGCTTTCCGACTGGGTGAAAGAAAAGTCGCTGGCGGTATTCCAGCGCATCGCCGTCGCGGAGGGCAAGATTCACGGGCTGCCGCCGGAGCGGGTGCATTTTCACGAAGTTGGCGCGGTGGATTCGATTGTGGATATCGTGGGTGGCTGCATCGGATTGGAGCTGCTGGACAAGCCGCGGGTGCTGGCGAGTGCGGTGGTGGAAGGAGTCGGTTGGATTGATTGTGCTCACGGGCGGTTTCCGCTCCCCGCACCCGCGACGCTGGCGATTTTAGGGGCGCGGGGCATAGCCCTGTCGCAATGTGACGAACCGAACGAGTTGGTCACGCCCACGGGCGCGGCGCTACTGGCGGAGTTTGTCGAGACGTTCGGGCCGATGCAGGGACTGGTGGCGGAGCGAATCGGTTTTGGCCTGGGCACACGCGACAACCAGACGCGACCCAACGTGCTGCGGGCGGTGCTCGGCGAATCGAGGAACCAGGGGCAAGGGCTGGGGGCCGGGGCTCATGACTGGGAGACCGATGCGGTTGCCGTTCTCGAGACGAACCTGGATGACATCCATGCGGAGATTCTTGGCAGTTTCGTCGAGAAGGCCCTGGCCGCGGGCGCTTTGGATGTGTTCCACACGGCGATCCAGATGAAGAAGAACCGGCCCGGGGTGTTGCTCACGGTGCTCTGCGCCGAGAGCGACGCGGACAAATTCTCGGAGCTGATGTTGCGCGAGACCAGCGCCTTTGGCATCCGACGCTACACCGCCGAGCGGCGCAAGCTGCGGCGGGAGTTTGCAACCGTGCAGACGCCGCACGGTGAGGTGACGGTGAAGATTGGGAGGCTGAATGGTCAGGTCGTGCAAGTCTCCCCCGAGTTTGAGTCGTGCAGGGAGTTGGCCGAGCAGGCAAACGTTCCCCTGAAAGCGGTTTACGCCGCCGCCATTCGCGCCATGCCCCCATCGCTGTTAAATGATTGATTCCGAACTGTTGAAGCTAATGTGCTGCCCGGAAACGCATCAAGAGGTGTGCCCGGCGGAGCCGGCGCTGGTCGCCAGGCTGAACCAACAGATTGCAGCCGGCACGTTAAAGCACCGCGGTGGGAAACGGGTCGCCGAGAAGCTTGACGGCGGGCTAATCCGCGCTGACGGCCAGTTTCTTTACCCGGTTCGGCAGGATATTCCCGTGATGCTGGTGGACGAAGCGATTCCACTTGCGGGCGGCTGAATCGGTGGCAACGGGTCAACGCAGGCCGGGCGAAGCGTCGGCGTCCCGATGTGGTCATAATGAGGTCTGTGCTTTCCTGAAAGGTGGTTAGGTCGTTGACGAAATGATGCTCTATCTATCGTCATTCGCATGAAGATTTTGATTGCCGCAGCGTAAGCAGCAGAATTATTCTTTCTGTCATGCGAAAAGACCTGAATCGGCGACAATTCTTAACAGCCACCACCCTGGCAACCCTCACCGCCCCGTTCCTGCTCCACACAACTCGGGCTGCTTCCGGCCGCAAAGGCCCGAACGACCGAATCATCATCGGAGTCATCGGAACCGGCAAACAGGGTCGATACCTCACAAACAACTTTCTGGCCATGCCCAACACCCAGGTCGTGGCAGTGAGCGACGTGGATACGACGCGGCGCGAGAGCACTCGAAAGATGGTGGACGAGTTTTACACCATCAAAGGCAACAAAGAGCTCACTGGCTGCGTCAGCTATAAGGATTTCAAGGAACTGCTGGCGCGCAAGGACATCGATGCCGTCGTCATCGCCGCCCCCGACCATTGGCACGCTTACATCGCCATCGCCGCCTGCAAAGCCGGCAAGGACATTTATTGCGAAAAGCCGCTGTCGTTGACCATTCACGAGGCGCGGGCCATGGTGAATGCCGCCCGCAAGTATGACCGGGTTTTTCAGACCGGCTCCATGCAGCGGTCTTCCAGCGAGTTCCGCAAAGCCTGCGAACTGGTTCGCAACAACCGTCTCGGCAAGATCAAGCAGGTCATCGTGGACGTCGGCCCCCCCTCCGTGCCGTGCGATTTGCCGGAAGAAACGATGGAACCCGGCCTCAACTGGGACCTATGGCTCGGGCCGTCCCCGCAGCGCCCTTACAATTCGGTGCTCAGCCCGCGCGGAGTCCATGATCACTTCCCCAACTGGCGCAACTACCGCGAATACTCCGGCGGCATGATGACAGACTGGGGCGCGCATCACTTTGACATTGCGCAGTGGGGTCTGGGCATGGACGACAGCGGACCGGTGGAAATCATTCCGCCCGAGGATCCCAAAGCCACCCGCGGCGTGCGCTATCTCTACGCCAACGGCGTCGAGATGATCCATGGCGACAGCGGCGGCGTTCTCTTCATTGGCACCGAGGGCAAAATTCTGGTCAACCGCGGCAAATTCGAGGCCACGCCCGCAGCCCTCGGCGAAGAACCGCTCGGCGACAACGCAATCCGCCTCTACAAGAGCTATAGCCACACCAAAGACTTCCTGGATTGCATGCGCAGCCGCAAGAAGCCAATTTGCGACGTGGAAATCGGCTGCCGATCCGCCACGGTCTGCCACCTGGGCAACCTGGCCTATTGGAACCATCGGCGGTTGCGCTGGGATCCGGTCAAAGAACAGTTCATTGGCGACAAACAGGCTAATGAATGGCTGGACCGGCCCAAGCGGGCTCCCTGGAAGGTCTAATTTGCCGGACCGGCCAACGGCTCGAGGGGAGCGGTCTTGAAATCCAGGTGCGCGACCACGGCATCGGACATGGTGGTCACGCTCTGGAGAATCTGGCGCGCGGCCTCGGGAGAGGCGATTTTGAGGCCGTACTTCTTGTCCAGGGCGACGACCAGTTGGAGGGCATCCACGGAATCCAGACCGATGCTGCCCGGACCGAATAGGGCTTGGGCGTCGCCGATTTGGTCGGCGGTGATTTGCAGCATGAGGTTTTCGACCATCAACTGCTTGATGTCCTGTTTGAGCGTCGCGGTATTATCCATTCAAGATGCGGCCATGGGCTTCACCCGATCAGCCTAGCCCAGCACGGGTCGGCGAGCAAGTCCAAAAGCGGCTAATAGCCGTCGAAGTTGTTGTGGGACTGCTCGATCTGGGCCATGCGGCGCTGCGAGAAGTTGATGACCCAGGAGGCGATGTTGGATTGGGTGACCGGCAGCGGCAGCCGCTTAAACATGGAACGTAGGCTGTAAAAATCGCGGTACATTGTCTGGATATTACGTTCGAGCGTCCCGGGCGTTCCGTAAGGCGGGCGGATGTAACAGTTTTGGCCGGGCCATCGGTCGATGTCCTCGATGTCGAAGATTCGGCCGGCGGCGAGCAGTCGGTCGTAGAGC
>JBAXTC010000658.1:0-4505 GCA_037130375.1 Verrucomicrobiota bacterium
TTGCATTCTGCGAAGGCAAGGGCAAGACCCAGTGGTATGTGGTGGAGCACGAGACCAGCAAAGATCCGCTGGATGCTGTGAAGCGCAATTTCGAGGCTCTGAAGAAAATGGGCAAGGTGTAGCGACCCGTCCTCAGCGTTTGAGCGACTGCTCGAAGTCTGCTGGCAGGCCGTAGATCCCAATGCCGCTAGGATTTGACCCTCCTCATCCCGGAGGGATGGCAGACAATAGCCCTTATGGGGAGTTCCCCTAAGGGCTCTGGAGTTTGGACATCCTGCAGACTTAAGGGGAGCCAATCCCGAAGGGATTGTATCTCTCAGCCCAGAGCCAATCCTGAAGGGATTTCATCATTTAGCCCAGGGTTGCGCGCCGCGCGCTACCTTGGGTGTGTAATCCCAAGCACACCCCCAACCCTATTGAAAGGGTTGCATCGGTTGCCGTCCCACCATCAAATCCGAGTGGCATTGGACAAGAATGTTCGCGCTCCAATTACACAGGGTGGTGGTTTTGGAAAAATCTGAGATGCGCACCCGCGCATCAACTCCCGCGTGTCGGTTATTTCCATCAATGGCCTGTCGATCATCGCCGTCGAGGTGGACCCATACCCAGAAATTTGCGCCACCAAATCCGGCACCGCCCTGAGGCGCGTCATGGCGGCGGACGGCCCGCAATGTGTGCCGTTTTACCCCCACGAACACGTCAGCCGCCGCGTCAACCTCGGCCTGCTCGATTACACCGCCCAGTCGCCATCAGACGCCAGATGGGAAGACATCGATTCCCAGCGCCGCACCAGCACCGAAGATGCCACTGTCTTGATCCAAAAGCCCGCCTCCGAGGCTCGCCGCGTGCTCGAACGCCTTACCGAGCGCGGCTGGCTCGAGGCCAAAGGCGAAAAGAAAGGCCGTGTTTACCATTTCACTCCCGCCATCTATGACCGCCTCGGCCAGCCCGAAGCCTGTGTGCGCTCAAAAGGCATCTCCGCCGCCCGCCACGAAGCCTTGGTCGAAGAATACGTCAGAGCTCACAGAAGGGTTACTAGACCAGCCGTTCCACGGAGTAGCTTCCGGTGTCTGTTGCGCCAACTGCCTGAATCACATACGCGGCGTTTGGCGCGGACCCATCATGGCACTACATAGGAGAACTCGTCGGCTATCTCCCAGGTCTTCAAGTCATGCGAAGTCTTGTAATAGCAATGAACCTGGGAACCATTGACCACCACCAATACATATCCATAAGTGGGCTGAAGATTGGTGATCTTGATGGGGTGCCCGTTCTTAGGAGCCGCTCGACGCAGGCAAGCCCCCCAGTTGGGAAGGTTCAGGTCAATGTTTCTCTCCACGATCAGATCCTCAGGCACGCCATAGTTCGTCCAGTTTAGAAAGCCTTGCGACGTTAGCCCGGTGACCACCACATTCGTCGTGGAGGAGAGCAAGCGGTAAAAGGCCTGGTATGGCTCCAAGCCAAAATAGGCCTCGGTTTGTAAGTTCACTCCATTTTGGCCGAGTTCGGGATAGTATCCGGGCCAGAAAATCAGGGCCTCGGTGCAAGCGCCTACCACCACTTGCTGCATCGGAAGGGAATTGCTGATGCTGGCCGTGGATCGGAGATAGTAGTGATCGTGACCACAGAAGTACAGGTGGACCCCATTGGTGCTCATGCATTCCCAAAAAGCCGTTCGGGCCTTCACATTCGACGATAAGCAAGGCAGCATGGACTGGAAACAACTTGTGTGACCGATCACAAAGACATGCTTTTGGGTGTTTGTTTTGAGTTGTTGTTCCACCCAGGCCTGGTTGACAAGGGGGTACGGATTGGCCTCAGTGGAGTTAGTGCCTCCGTATTGGTCCACGCACAGGAACAGGGCATTGCTATGGATAAAACTATACGTCATTCCTTCCTCGCCGGGGGGGCCGTTCTGAGGCAAGTACTGGCCGATGTTTGCCATCCATGCCTCGACCGGTGAGGGCTCGGTTGAACAATTGGAAGCGATCTCGTGGTTGCCCCGCACCGGATAGATAGTTATTCCGCGGCCGGTAAAGTTGGTCATCGTATTGGTGTAAGTGGCGAACTGTGCGGTCATTGAGATATACGTATTCATATTCGTATAGGTCGGATCAGTCTGTCCCAGGATCAGATCCCCATTTACGATGGCCAGTTCCACACCATCCGCGTGCATGGCTGTAGCGAAGGCTTCCATGATTGGCGTGGCGACAATTGGAGTGGCTGGAGTATTGGCACCGTCGCCACGAACATCGCCAAACGCCGCGAATGTAAAATTGGTGGCAGCGGCCGCGTCCTGCACATACACCAGGCAAAATGCCGATACGGTTGCCAAGAAGAACAGGCGTGACCACTGTTTCGATTGGGTTACTGGTAGGTAATTGGTTTTGGCGCGCCCGCTTGTACTTGGCGCTGCGCGGGTGAAGGAGAATCGGTTTCTGGTCACGTACATAATATTCAGATGTTCGCTGAGTTTTGCTTAAGCACGGTGCTAGGTCAATACTGTATTTAAGGGATAATCACCCCTGAAACACCGGAGATCAAGGCCGCCAATCCCGTTACCTCCTGGTCCACAAGCCCTCAATTCCGTTCCCTCTTGGCTCTTCCGCAGCTTTCATTGCAGGTTGCTGGTCTGTTGCGAGCCAGGGCAATCTTCATTAGCACCAGTCGGGAGCCCAGGTTGATGCAGCGGTTCAGAGGCGGCAGTGACGAACGCGCTGAAAAGATGAACTACGTGGAACAGCGACTACGTGAACGCAATGGCATTTTGTAACGCCTGGATCGCAAATTCATGGGCTGGCGCTTTTCAATAACAATATGCTGGCGAGATCATTCACGGGTTCTCGGTAATTCTCAAGTAAGTCTCACGCGTCACTCCAGGGAACTCCCATTGCCGCTTTACCCTCGCCAGCGTCTTCTGCCACTCCTCATTGCATCGGTTGCCCAACTCCATATCGGTCAGTCCATCTACCAAGTTGAACTTCCTGGCCACATCGCTACGGCGCACTCCCTCCTTACGCATTTGAAGGATTTGCCGGTTACGCTCTGGGATGTGGATCGCGACTATGGCATGCTTGATGTGCATGACTATAGTTTGTGCCTTGGGTCAGAATGTGGCAGCGAAGCGGGGTCATCGGGAACGCCAGTAACCAGGATCATGTTGCCAGTATAACCCGCGAAGGCTTGGAAAACGAACTCCAACCAGTAACCCAGTGACTTCCCGAATTTTAGGTAATCTCTCAGCGACTGGTCAGCAACGAACAGCGACCTTTGTTGGCGCTCACAAAACTGCTCCCATTTCCGCCGGTCCCCATCCCTGAAGACATAGGGGGTGCCGATCGTGACCGACCTCTTTGCCTCCTCGCTAAAAGGAGGCAGCAACCGAACGTACCAGACCTCTCCTTCACAGCCTGGATACCCGCTGCCATTCCAGCACTGAAACTCCTGCCTGCCCGCGATGTCCCAGAGCTTGACTCCCTGATCGTTAACTTCCGTCACCTCGTAAAATGAGCAAAATGAATCGTTCAACGGCTTCATGGCCTTCTGAAGGTAATCGAAGCTGCCCGTGTGCTGGAGGTACTGGGCAAACAACCCGCCGAGCGTCACCCCGGTAAAGGAATCATGCGCATCGAGCACCATCCAACTTGCCCAGAAGGCCTTGGTAACCGGACTCATGGGCGGATAGCTCGGCATGTATTCTTCCTCGATGTCGAAGATTTGGTTGTTGAATGGAGTCAGTTCGAGGATTTCCAGGGCTTGAGTGGCGAAATCTGTGGTCGTATTGACAGCGGCCATGTAAGCGTGAGCACTCGGGTCCCCAGGCTTCGTGTTCGCGTAAGTGCCTTCATGAATCGACCGCAACAACTCGAGATCGGCTTGGCTCTCCTCGAACGTGAACCTCTGGCCGAGGACTTTCTTCAGCAGCTTTGTCGTTCTCGAGTTTGGTTTGTGATGTCTTTGTTTCATAACTCTCGATGAGGGGCATGCATGGAACGTGGTCTGGTCGTCGCCCAAGAGCTCCTGAGCCTCACGTTGCGAACATCCAGCAGTGGTGTTATCAAGAATCCCGGTTTGGAACGAGGTTTTCTCACGTTAATCTCCGTTTTCTTGTTTGCTCGTTTGCCGATTCGTCATTTCGGGAGAGAATCATACAACACCGGTCTTCGATGGACAACCATAACCGGCAGTTTTTCGTCAATCGGCCTTGAATTTCTCAGCCAACCAGCGAAGAATTACCAGCAGCAATCATGATTAACCACGACAAACCGCTTTGGGATGGAGATGGAGAAGAGTCCGAGGATGCCTTTGATCTCAAGTACGATGAATGGGAGCAACGGGACTGGATGCCCTGGCTGGCGGACAACCTGGTCTTTCCGTTCAAGGTAGTCCGTCAGGAGGATATGGATGACTTTGATTCTCACCAGGGTCCAGCAGGAAGCCCCTTCCAAGTTGGCCACACCATGGAGATTGTGGGGTTCGATGAGGAAGATGAGATGATGGGCATC
>JBAXTC010000659.1:0-4478 GCA_037130375.1 Verrucomicrobiota bacterium
GTGTAACGGAGGTGTAACGGAGGTGTAACGGAGGTGTAACGGAGGTGCAACGGTGGAAGTGGGCAGTTTGAATCAGCCAGAGACTGGGCGAAATCAACCCAGCCAAAAGACGACAGTTGAGAGTCATTTCACAAACAAACCCACGTAAACTGCTCGTACGGGCTTGTTTGCGAAAGCACTCTCAACTTTGCGATGGCGCTCACGAGAATCAGACCACCTCTACTCACTTAAAGTGAGCCACCCGATGGGCGGCCTCTTTCCTTTCCAAGTAGTAATTGCCCCCTACAGGTTGTGGTGTTTCGGACGGTCTGGTCGGAGCCAAGTATTGAACGTTAACGATAACTTCATGCGCATGAACAGCACAATGTACCCTTGACGTTAGCGACCCGCTTCTCGCGCGGAAGATGGCTCACTTTAAGTGAGCAGAGGTGGCAACATTTCTCTTAGCGACATCGTCGTGAAGGTCCGACGCTAATTCAGCGACAAATCCTCCGGCATCTGGGCCAATAATCGGTATTTCCAGCCTTTCCCGCGTAGAATCGTCTGCCAGAGCTGTTCGGGAGCAGTATCGAAAACCAACTCGAGTGATGCCGGATGGGTGAGCCAGGCTTTGCGTTTCATCTCGTCATCGAGCTGCCCAGGACTCCATCCGGCATAGCCGGCGAAAAGCTTGATTTTTCGCGTCGGAGAGATCGAGTCGGCCATCTCCACCAGTGAATCCAGTGAATGGCCCAGGCTCAGGTTCGGTATCACGTTGACGTCGGGAAGGAAGGCATCCGAATGGAGGAAACTTAGCGCAGAAGGCTGAACCGGCCCACCCAGATAGAGTGGGAAACCTTTAATCTGTGCCGGCAGGTCAGCAACAATCATCTCGCCGACGTTGCTTCCCGTGGTCCGGTTGAGCACCAGCCCGAACGCCCCCTCGGCGTCATGCTGGCAGATGAGCACCACTGTTCTCTGAAAAAACGATCCCCGCAGTTGGCCGCTGTCGAGGAGCAACTGGCCATTCAGGAATTTTTGCTTCTCTGGCATAAGTACGATCTCATCGCGCCACGCTGTCTTACACTTGCTCCGCAGCTAATCTGGTCTAAATTCTTCCTATGTCAAAACTTTGTCTGCTTTTGTTGCTGGCCGGCCTGCTCGTGGCAGTGGGAACGGGATGCAAGACCCACTCCGGCAGCCGGGAATTTATTCCGGGCAAAGGTTGGGTGCCCAACGATTGATCACAACTAAGTCAGCAAACGTCATCTGGCGAGCGACCCTTATGCGTTTGCCGGAGCGGTCTGGAAGCGCAAGTCGTTTTGACGTGTTAACGCCTCAATGCTTTAACGCGCGTTAAACCAGTGCCTTGACCTTCTTGACAATTGCACTGGCGTCAATTCCATACTTGGCCAGCAGCTCCTCCGCCTTGCCCGAACGCGGCAATTCACACACGGCCAATTTATGGACTTTGACCCCATGGGCGCTAAGCTCGCCTGCAACCGCGTCGCCGAGCCCGCCTTCGGGGTAATGATCTTCCACCGTCACGACGAGGTTTTTCGTTTTCTGGGCGGCGGCTTTGATGACGTCTTTGGCCAGCGGCTTGACGCTGTAGGCGTCGATGACGGTGATCCCGATGCCTTCGATCTTCAGCGCGTCGGCGGCCTTTAGGGCTTCAAACAGAGTAACTCCCGCCGCCACGACCGTTACCTTGTCGTTGGCGGCCTGGCGCAAAACCTTCGCGCCGCCGATCGGGAATTGCTCGTCGTTAGTGTAAATGACGGGCGTTTTGGGATGCGACGTGCGCAGGAAGCAAATCCCTTTATGCGCCGCCATCTGGTCCACGAGCTTCTCGGTGCAAACCGCATCGCTGGGATACAGCACCGCACTGCCGATAATCGCCCGCATCATGGCGATATCTTCCAGCCCCATCTGCGACGGGCCATCCTCACCGTTGCTGAGGCCGGCGTGGGAGGCCACCAGCTTCACGTTTGCCATCGCAATCCCCGCCACCCGGATCTGATCGCAGGCGCGCGTGAGAAAACAAGCAAAGGAGGATGCGAACGGCACCTTGCCGCGTGTGCTAAACCCGGTGGCCACCCCAACCATGCCTTGCTCGGCGATAAAACACTGCGTGAATCGAGCCGGGAACTTCTCAAAAAACTTATCTGAACAAGTGAAATTCTTCGTGTCGGCGTCCAGCGCCACAACTCGCGGATCCACTTCTCCTATCCGCGCCAAGGCAACGCCGAACGCCTCGCGTGTTGCGACCATGTCGCCAAGTTTGTACGCCGTCGGGGGATAAGCCGCGGGCGCTTGGTTGTTCGGCGCTGGCAGTTGGCTCGGCGCGGGAATGGGATGGCCGATGCCGGATTTTGCGGTGGGCCGGAGTTCTGCGATCGCGCGGGCGGCTTCCTCCTTCGACAGCGGTTTGCCGTGCCAACCCTCCTTGTCCTGAATGAAAGAAATGCCCGCGCCCTTCAAAGTCTTGGCGAGGATCACCAGCGGCTGCTCACCCAGACCCACAGCCGCGAGCACTTCCAGGATTTCGTCAAGGTCGTGCCCGTCGATTTCCTCGGTGCGCCAGCCGAAGGCCTCAAACCGTTTCTTATACACAGCGAGGTCGTGGCCGAAGGCCGTCGCCTGACTTTGGCCAAGCCGGTTGACATCGACAATCGCGATCAGGTTGTTCAGTTGATAAATACCCGCCAGCGAAGCCGCTTCCCACACCGCGCCTTCCGCGCATTCGCCGTCGCCGAGCAGCACGTAGGTGCGGTAATCCAAGTTGTCCAGTCGCGCGCACAACGCCATGCCGACGCCTGCGCTCAAGCCCTGGCCGAGCGAACCCGCCGCCACATCCGCGAACGACAATCGGGATGCTGGATGCCCGTCGAGGTCATTGCCGAACTGGCGGAGTTTCATCAACTCTTGGACGGGAAACAGCCCTGTCTCTGCCCAGGCCGCATACAGCAGCGGCGCAGCATGGCCCTTGGAAAGGATAAACCGGTCATTGTTGTAATAATGGGGGTTCTTGGCGTCGTAACGCATCTGCCCGAAGAACAGGGCCGCCATCACCTCGGCTGCCGAGCAGCACGAAGTGGGGTACCCGCTGCCCGCTGCCGTGGTCGCCTCGATCGAATGAATCCGCAACTGGTTGGCGATCCCCTTCAAGCTTTCAATATCAATGTCGTTCATGAATGTCTAAAACTGTATGCCAGGAAGTTGAAAAAGAAAGCAGAAATCCGCTGCGCTTCCAGCAAAGGGCAGGAGGCCGTTTTCTTGAATCTGTCCTGTTATTTGGGTGTGGCGTGGCCTGGGATATTGCAAATCGGGCCGAGGCCAACCGGGTTGAGAGTATAAATCCCGCCCGCCGGGCAGGCTGGCATGGTATTGTTCGGCAAATAAGGCGCGAGGTCCGCCGCTGTGAGGAGCGCGCCCGCTGGTTTGCCTTTTTCCAAAGCCCACTGCTGCTTGGCGCCGTCGATTTGCCGGAGGTTATTGACGCAGACATTGGCATTGGCCTGTTCGGGAGTCGCGGCCAGGCCGTAGCGCGCCTTGAAGGCGGCCTGTTGCTCTGGAGTAGGCGCCGGCGGCGTTGCTTGTGCCGTCCTGAGCGCTTGGGCTTGGGCTTCGGCCTGGGCTTGGGCATTCTGCGCCTGCGCCTGCGCCGTCTGGACCTGCCGGTCCAGTTGCTGCTTCTCCCCTCGCAACTGCCGGGCTTCGTTGCGCAAACGCAGCAGCTCTTCGTGGTCTTTGCGCAACCGGACCAGTTCATCGCTTTCCGTTTGTGCTGCGGCCTTCTTCGCATCCTCCTGCTCAGCGCGAAGTTTCTGGAGCTCGTCGCTGTCCGCACGCAGCGCCACCAGTTCAGATTCCTTCTTTTGGCTGGCGGAATAAACCAATGCCAGCCCGGCAAGCGATGCCAGGACGCACAACCACGGCAAAATCGATTTCAGTTTCATGTCAAATTCCCTCTCAACTCTTAACTCTCAACGGATAGCTGAACTGCTGAGAAATTGCTTTTGACGCTGCGCGGGTCAGCACGAATTCATTATAGGCCCTTGCACTACGTCTTATCACTCAAAGCTTCACGCACGTCACAGCCGGAGGGCGCGACCCCGCGCAGGATGTCCTCAAGGAATTCCGAGAGGAAGGAATGCAAAGGTGACTTGGAAATGGTATGGAACATTTGGCCGTAGAGCAGTTCGGTCCTCTCGGGGATAAGGCCCAGGTCACCCAGCGCATGATAGGCTTTGACGCCGAGCGGCCAAACTTGCGGGCCACGGACGACTGGTTTCGGTGTTTCAATGACCATCATGGGGCAAAAGTAATCCTCCGTGGCGTCGCCGCGCAAGTTCATTCTAGCTTCATTGGCGGTGGAGTGCGCATCTCAGCAAACCAGTCGGCGGGCCGGCGGAATGGGCCGAGGACGAAGGATGAATCACGCTTTCAGCGCTGATGGGGTTTTGGGCTGATGAACCCAGGGCGTTGCCCTGGGC
>JBAXTC010000066.1:0-18318 GCA_037130375.1 Verrucomicrobiota bacterium
TCGGGCGTGTTGGTGTCGTCGCTCGTCCCCCCA
Organism: Verrucomicrobiota bacterium; assembly: GCA_037130375.1. Lineage (GTDB taxonomy): Bacteria > Verrucomicrobiota > Verrucomicrobiia > Limisphaerales > UBA8199 > JAPLUA01. Next base: position 34 of record JBAXTC010000066.1, read on the forward strand.
CGCCCGGCGGACAAGAATGTCCGCGCTCCTATGGGGTTGCGACGTGGTGTTCGCGACAGACCGCGGATTGAAAGGGTTTGCGGATGGCGCCGGTTTATGGAAACTTCCCATCAATGAAAGTGCTCCACCAACCCGTGACATGCCCGGGTCTTTTTTGCGGGATAGTCATGCTTCTTTTCGCCGCAGATGTCACGCTGGCGGACACGCAGGAAACCCTGACGGTCTCGCCTCCTCCGGCGGAAATGTCAGCTCCAGAGAAGGTTTGGTCTTTCCTGGAAAAGGGAAAACTGTCTGCTTCAACCCGGTACCGATTCGAGGTATTTGAGCGCGACCAACTTGCCTTTCCTCACACGTCCGAAGCGTCCACCCTGCGACTGGCCATCGGCTATGAAACTCCGACCGTAGCTGGCTTTTCGGCTTTTGCAGAATATGAGGGTGTTTATGATTTGGGACGGGCCAACTACGATGTTCCCGGCGCGCCGGGCCAAACCAAACCAGGGTATCCAACCATCCTTGATCCGGCGGTCAACCAGTTGAATCAGGGTTGGGGGCGTTGGAGATGGGCGGACACCAACTTTCAGGTTGCCCTTACAGTGGGCCGCCAGGAAATCATGCTCAATGACGGCCGGTTCGTCAGCATATCGACCTGGCGGCAAAACCACCAGAGCTTTGACACCGCTCAAATGCTCGTTGGTCTGCCTTACGGTTTTGGGTTGTCATACTATTACCTTGACCGCGCGCATCGCGTGGTGGGCAATGATGCCATCGATGGCGAGCCCTCCATGAACTCGCACCTGTTTGATCTCCGCTGGAAGCGCAAGAACCAGGTCAATATCTCGGCTTACGGGGTTCTTTTGGATTACGATTCGCCGACGCTATACGCACTATCCACGCGCACGCTCGGTGTGCGATGCACGGGTCCTTGGAATATCAACCAGGACTGGGGAGTCTATTACGCTGCGGAATTCGCCAATCAAGCGGACTACGGTCGGAACCCGAACTCGGTCAACGCCAACTACTGGCTGGGTGAACTCGGGGTAGTTACCAAGGGCCATACGTTCAAAGCCGGCGTGGCATGGCTCGGGGGGCAGAGTGCCACGGACAAGCTCTCCACCCCGCTGGCGCACCCGTTCAACGGATGGACCGAGTTGTTTTCGAGCAACCCCAGCCGGGGCACAAGTCATGGATTGGAAGCCGTTTACCTCAGCGCAAGCGGCCCGGTCGGACGGTTGGACGGTTTGGCGTACTCTCTCACGCTCTATAATTACCATGCCGCCAATGACCGCGCTCACTACGGCAGCGAGTTCGATTTCGGTCTGGCGTGGAAAGTCAAACCGGTTTGGGATAAGTGGGAAATCGGCTCGCGGTTTTCCTATTATTGGGCTGACGAACTGTTCGGCAACGCATTGCGCGCCTCGGTTTATACCAGCATTAGCTTCTGAGACTTGCGCTGCGGACCGATGTGAAATCTGCTTTGGCAATGTCCTCCGTCAACCATGATTGCTGAACATACCACCCATGCTGCCAGCCAACCTCTTTCGTAGAAAATCGCTCGACCACCTGGTCGGGGAAACCATCGCGCCGGAGCATCAGCTCAAACGGGCGCTCGGGCCCGTGCAACTGACCCTGCTCGGGGTCGGCGCCATCATTGGCGCGGGGATATTTTCCACGGTTGGCGAGGCGGCTGCGGGCGCGGCGGCTCAAGCCGGGGCGAGCGGGCATCTGGGGGCGGGGCCGGCGCTGGTGCTTTCCTTTGTGCTGGTGGCCATCGCGTGCGGGTTCGCCGCGCTCTGTTATTCGGAGTTTGCGTCAATGGTGCCGGTATCCGGCTCGGCTTACACCTACGCCTACGCGACGCTGGGCGAACTCATCGCGTGGATCATCGGCTGGGATCTGATTCTGGAATACGCCGTCGGCAATGTCGCCGTCGCCATATCGTGGTCGGATTACTTTCAAAGTTTGCTGGCGGGTTTCAAAGTGTCCTGGCCGTTGTGGCTGGGAACGGATTTCCGGACGGCGTTGCAAGGGGCGCACGAGGTCGCCAAAGCCAAGGCTGGCGGGATTGACCCGGGCACACTCGGCGACCTGGTGGCTCGCGGGAGCCAGGCGTGGGCCAACGCGCCACGGTTCCTCGGGATCCCGATCATCTTCAACCTCCCGGCGGTGCTGATCGTCACGGTAATCACATGGATACTGGTGCGGGGCATCCGCGAAAGCGCCAGGTTTAACTCGGCGATGGTGGTGTTGAAACTCGTGATCATCGCCTTCTTCATCGGGATGGGGGCGTGTTACGTGAAGCCGGCGAACTGGACCCCGTTTGCGCCCAACGGGTTTGCCGGCATCTCGAGCGCCGCCGCCATTATCTTCTTTGCCTACATCGGCTTTGATGCCGTGTCCACGGCGGCGGAAGAAACCCGGAACCCCAAGCGTGATGTGCCCATCGGCATCATCGCGAGCTTGATTGTCTGCACGGTGATCTACGTGGCGGTAGCGCTGGTGCTCACGGGCATGGTCAGATGGGACCAGTTTACCGGTGTGGCCGATCCGCTGGCCAAGGCTTTCTCGGATCGCGGCATGAATTGGACCGCGGGGATTATCTCGTTCGGCGCAGTGTTTGCCACCACGTCGGTCCTGCTGGTCTTTCAACTTGGCCAGCCGCGCATCTTCTTTTCCATGGCGCGCGATGGCCTCCTCCCGCCCTGGGCGGCCAAGGTGCATCCGAAGTATCGCACGCCGCATGTGACGACGATTCTCACCGGCGTGTTCGTAGCGGTCTTCGCGGCGATCACGAACATCAGCGAGGTGGTCGAGCTGTGCAATATCGGCACGCTGTTCGCCTTCGTCCTCGTGGCGGTGGGAATATTGGTCTTGCGCCGGACCGACCCCGATCGCCCGCGCCCGTTCCGCGCGCCACTCGTCCCCTGGGTGCCGCTCGCTTCGATTGCTTGTTGCGGCTATCTGATGGCGGAGTTGCCGCTGGTGACCTGGTGGCGCTTCCTCATCTGGCTGGTCGTGGGCCTGGTGATCTATTTCGCCTATGGCATCCACCGGAGCCGAGTAGGGAAAAATCAACATCCTTAGCACAACACTTCCTCAGCCAAGACCATTTCGCTCATCGTGCTCATCCTCATTGGTCTGCTGCTGCGGCATAACCCCGAGGCGATCAAAACCAACTTCACCGATTCCTGGACAAACCCATTTCTGGAGGAAGGTCAGATCAGCGGCGGACGCCCAGGCGGTAGAAGTGAGAACCAGAGCCGAGTGTATTGGTCCAATAGTTCAGTGGCGGGGTCGCAGGCATCTCGGCGCCATGTTTTTGCCAAGTGACCGCGAGGGTCGCCGCGTGTTCGAATTGGTAGAGGCGATTTGAACTGCTTGGCCAGGAGAAGATGAGCTGATTGGAGACTGTCGTTGAGAAGGTGGATAGGCGCAAAACCGCAGCGTCGTTGAGCGGGTCGGTGCCTGCGACCAATTCGTCGAAGTCAGGGATGCCGTCGTGGTCGCGGTCGGTGTTCATCAGGGCGACGGCGAGGGCGTAGAATCCTTTGGCGACCTGGCGGCGGCCGGCTCCGGAGGAAGCGTCCAAATGCCCGCCGTCAGTGGTGAAGCCGGAATAGAGCATCTGGCAGGTCCGCGAGTTGTAGGCAAAGGTTTGCGGCCCGCCGGCTGTGGTATGTGATTCCAGGTCGGCGACATCGAGGAGCACTTTGTTGTTGGCGGCCACCCATTCCCGGAGCGCATCGTTGTAGAGGTTTCGGAGGTAGTTATCGTTGTCGGCCGCAGTCGTCAACGGCATGGTGGCATAGACGAAGAGGGTGGTAGGATAGGCGGCTTCGAGCCTGGCTTGCGAGCGGATGCAGTAATTCACATCCGCATCCTGGTCGATGTAACAGAGTTTGTTCAAGACGAGGTTCACGGAGGGTTCGCGCCAGCCATTGGTCACATAGGTGAAGAGGTCGTCCATTTTGGTCTGCCAGCCGGGGTTGCCGCGTGGGAATTCGTAGATGACGCCGAGTTGGGTTGCGGAGGGCGGAGTATCGGTGGCGGCGGCGGGCTCGAGAAGGTAAGACGATGAGGACATCGCGTTGAGGTCGGAGAGGCCGTCCACGATGTTGGCACCCACGGATGCATGGGCGAAGAACCAGCTTAGTTGACGAATTTTGGACGTTTGGGCGGTGGAAAGTGGCGCGATGGCGGCGACCTCGTTGTGTCCAATCAGGATTCCGTCTCCAAACGAAACCGGCACGGTGGATTCGACGCGAGCGGGATCGGCAACATCGATGGCGTCCGAGTCTCCCAGGTAACCGTGGTTGTGAGATGGAGTTGAGTCCACGAGGGTTTGGCCGGAATTCTCATTGAACTGCCAATAGGCCAGGAGGCCCGGGGAATCCGGAGGCACGATCCGACGGAAATTGGCGCGGATGGTTTCCGCGGAACGGGGGTAATTCCAGACGCGGACTTCGTCCATTTCACCTTGAAAACGGTAACCGCCGACGTTGTCGTGCTGGCCGAAGGTGACGCTGCCGCCCGCCACGCTAAACGCGACCCAGGCGTGTGACCAGACGAGCAAACCGTTCAGATAGACGCGTTCCGTCGAGCCGTCCCACGTGGCCGCAAAGTGATACCATTGGCCAAGATCAACAGGGACGAGGGTGTCGGAATCAGGAATCCAGTGCGTAACGCCCAAGTGTTGATGCCAGAGAATCATGTGATTGCCGAGGCCGGAGCCTTCAGCGCCCCGGGAGAGCATGAAGCCATTCATGCCGCTGGCATAAGAGGGCCACCCGTTGATCTTGAACCAGAATTCCTGGGTGTAAGGCGCGTTGCCGACGGGGGCATTGGTGAACATCGGCACGCGGGCAAAAGAGTTGGGGCCATCGAATTTCAAGGCCCCGCCCCAATAGCCAGCCTGGAGCGAGCCAACGCCAAGCAACAGAGTGAGAGTGATAAAGGTTCCAGTGAGGAGTTTGCCGCAGCGATTAGGATGGAGACTTGGATTCATGGCCGCACATATTATGATGTGCTGGAGCATACCAGGAGGGGATGAGAAAGAGAAGTCGAATTGGGGGGGGAGCAAATGACAGGACGGATTCAAGAAATCGTAGCCGCCGACGGGAGTCGGCGCTGATCTCAGTAATTGAGGAAAAGAGCGTCGAGTGCCGTCGGCGGCTACAGATTTGTGGATTCTTGAACACTCCCTGAGGCGGTGGTTGAAGAGGGAACGGAGAAAAACAACATAAGCGCCTGACCTATTCAGACAATGGGAGATCTACTTCTCCGTTATCTCCGTTTGCTCCTGTTCAATCCCAAACCCATGAACCAACAGGAGGAAACGGAGATAACGGAGAAGGGAAAACAGAAACTGAAGGGGGGAAGGCGGTTTCAGGGCGATTCAAGAAATCGTAGCCGCCGACGGGAGTCGGCGCTGATCTCAGTAATTGAGGAAAAGAGCGTCGAGTGCCGTCGGCGGCTACAGATTTGTGGATTCTTGAATACGCCCTGCGCAAATGAGGTTCAGGGGCGCAAAGCGAGTCAAAATGTCGGGGGAGTTCTCACAGGGCGGGGATTGACAGAGCCAGAATGAGCAATTGCTGAATGAATGGCGTTGTCTTCGGACTTTGCTTTTGTACAAATGGCTTTGTGCTGAACGACACGGTCACCAAGGCAACCCGGCCCGTGCGGGAGGGGCAGGGGCGCAAATACCTTTCAATGGTGGTTTGTCTGCAATTGTTCGCCGCAGGCTGTCTCACCCAGGCCCAACCAGCCGGAATCACGGAGGCCAGAGCTGAAGGTATTCCTCAGAAAGTGGCTGATTACATCCCTCCATCGGAATCCAAAGGTGGTTGGCGCAAGTTGGAGGATGCGCAGGCAATTCGTCGTCTTGGGGGCATGGACCCGACGAAACTTGAGGAACTGAAGCAATGGCTTCTGAACTCTGACGACCGGCCATTTGCCGCCGTAGTCATCCGCAACGGCTACATTGTTCTGGAGGTCGAGCGGGATAACAGCTCTGTGACCAACACCAAGTCAGTCGCATCATGCGCAAAGGCCATCTGTGCCACCGTCCTGGCGATTGCCTCCGAGGAAAGCCAAAAGGGACATTTGCCGCGCCGTATGTCGTTTGACGACCCGGCATTTGATTTTATCCCGTGGGCGGCGCCGCTGAGCGATCCGCGCAAAGCCGAGATAAAGGTGAAGCAGCTCCTCAACCATACCTCGGGCATTACGCCTGAGGGCTATGGCATCGCCAACCGGCAAAGGTGGGAGTACATCCTCGGCCACAGCGGTGACGGCAGAACCGCCAGTTTGTTCTTTGATCCGGGGACCACGCTGGAATACTCGACGCACGGGCTGTACCACGCCGCGTTGGTTTGTGAGAACGTCACCGGGCAGCGCTACGACCGCTTTGCCATCGAGCGTCTGCTTCAGCCACTCGGCATCGAGAAATGGTGGTTTGAAATTCTCGAAGGCGATGCGAAGCACGGCAGCCATGCCTCGCACACCGTGGGGCTGCCGGCGCGCGAAATGGCGCGAATCGCCTATTGCATGCTCCGCAACGGACGCTGGGGCGGTCGCCAGGTGATTCCGCGCTGGTTCGTCGAGCAGACCGCCGCGCCGACGCACTCCGTGACCGGAGTTACCAGGAAGAGCTTTGGCCGCGATGCTCGCTCCTGGTCGCATGGCTGGGAGTTGCCTGCGCTCGAAGGCGGCGAGCATAGCCAGGGTATTCCGCTCGATGCCCGCTATAAGCCCGGGTCGGGCGGTCAATTGATCTCGTTCGTTCCCAGCCTGGGTCTGGTTATCACACGGCAGACTGGAAAGAGCGGTGAATGGCAGTTTGAAGAATACGTCCGCCGGGCGGCGGCTGCGGTTCTGCCTGCGGCACAAATACCCGCCAGCACAACCATATCCCGCTAACGTTGGCCAGTCGGACAGCCTGCGTTCAGAGAGCGTGCCGAGCCGACATGGATCGGTCGATCGTAAGCGAGCTGCCAGGCAGCGCCATCTGCTCGCCGACGGCAGGCATCGCGTCCCAGCTATTGAACACATGCGCGACCTGGTGCCGGGCGAGGCACTGTTTTTTCTGCATAACAGGGGCTTGACGCGAAGCGGTGGGGTTACTAGATTTGGGGTAATGTTAGTGAATATTCGACAAGTTGCACTGGTAATGGTCGTCGTAGTTGGCGACACCGTTGGTGCTTGTCGAGAGTGAGTTGAGTTTCGACAAGAACCCACGGCTGGAAACGGTCGTGGGTTTTTTTGTGCATCCGCGGCTGCCAGTCACAACCGCAAAAAAATATGAGCAAGACAACTGAAGCAAATAAGAAAACGCCGGCCGGCAAGAGCGTGGACCTCGGCCCCACGATGTCCGGCAGTGAAATCCTCGTGGCCTGTCTCGAACGCGAAGGGGTGGACACGATTTTCGCATACCCGGGCGGTGCGAGCATGGAAATCCACCAGGCGCTGACGCGCTCGAAGAAGATTCGCACCGTGCTGCCGCGCCACGAGCAGGGGGGCGCGTTCGCCGCGGACGGTTACGCGCGCGCGACCGGGCGGGCGGGCGTGTGCATGGCGACCAGTGGTCCGGGGGCGACGAACCTGGTGTCGGGCATTGCGGACGCCTACATGGATTCAGTTCCGCTGATTGCCATCACCGGCCAGGTGCCGCAGGCGATGATTGGCAAGGGCGCGTTTCAAGAGACGGACATTTACGGCATGACGCTGCCGGTCGTGAAGCACAGCTACCTGATCACCGACATCAACGACATACCGCGCATCATCAAAGAGGCGTTTTATTTGGCGCAGACCGGCCGGCCCGGCCCGGTCTTGATCGACCTGCCAAAGAATGTGCAGCAGGCGCGCACCCAGCCGGTGTTTCCGAAAGAGGTCCGCGTGCGCGGGTATAATCCCGACCAACGGGCGAGCGAGTTGGAGCTGAAAGACATCATCGGGTTGATCGAGAAGTCCGAACGGCCCCTCCTGTACGTGGGCGGCGGCATCATCACGGGCAACGCGAGCGCAGAGCTGCGGCAGTTTGTCGAAGCAACGCAGATTCCGGTCACGACAACGATCATGGGTTGCGGGGCGTTTCCGGAGACCAATCCGCTGTCGTTGCGCTGGCTGGGCATGCATGGCTCGGCCTGCGCAAATTGGGCGGTAAGCGGCGAATTCGAGCCGCGGAAAAGCCCGGCTGACCTGATGAAGAAGATCGCGGCCGGGGCCGACCTGCTGCTGGCCTTTGGCGTGCGGTTCGACGACCGGGTGACGGGCAAAGTGGATAAGTTCTGCGAGGGCGGCACGATTGTGCATATTGATATTGATCCATCCGAGATCAACAAGAACAAGCCGGCAAACATGGCAGTCATCAGCGACATCAAGTATGCTCTGGGGCGGCTGGCGGCGATGGTCAAGCAGCGGCCGATCGAGAAGAAGTTCACGGCATGGCACAAGCAGATCGAGGCGTGGAAAGTCAAAGCGCCTTTCGGTTATCTGGTGACCGACGAGGTCATGAAATCGCAGCACATGCGCGATCATCTCAAAGGGAAGGAAAAGGAAGTCATCCTCGCGCAAATGGCGATTGAGACGTTGTACGAACTGTCCAAAGGCGAAGCTATCATCACCACAGGGGTGGGCCAGCACCAGATGTGGGCGGGACAATTTTATAAATTCAAATACCCGCGCCAGTTCCTGACCAGCGCGGGCCTGGGAGCGATGGGCTACGGCTATCCGGCGGCGCTGGGGGCCAAAGTGGCCTTCCCGGACAAGCAGGTGGTGGACATCGACGGCGACGGCTCGTTCCTGATGAATGTGCAGGAGCTGGCCACGGCGCACATCGAGAAGATTGCCGCGAAAGTGATCATCCTGAACAACCAGCACCTCGGGATGGTGATGCAGTGGGAGGATAAATTCTACCAGGGCAATCGCGGCCACACTTACCTGGGCGACCCGGACAATCGGCAGCGGATTTATCCCGATTACACCGCCGTCTGTAACAGCTTCAACGTGAAGTGCGAACGGGTCATGTTCAAAAAGGACTTGCGGGCGGCCATGCAGCGGATGCTCGATGCCGACGAGCCGTACGTGCTCGACATCATCGTGCCCTACACCGAGCACGTGCTGCCGTTCGTCCCGGCAGGCAAGACCGTCGCCGACATGATCTGGCAGGCGTAGCAGGCTGCCCCGATCTGGCCAGCGCCCGCAAGGACTTTGAAGAGCCGTTCGTAGCGCCAAACCTCGACGTGGTCGATACCGACCGCGTCGAGGCGATCTGGGCATCCCCCTTGTCCCGCAGGGCCAGCCAGCCCCAGGTGTCAACGAATAGGCCGGCCATACAATTGCTCATCAATTCCGCTGGCGAGCGTTCCGTGCTTGACCCCGCCGATATAGTCACGGAGGGCCTTGCTTCCCGAGGGAACGCCGTTGCCCCGGTGCATCTGGGACTTCGCCGCCAGAAACTCCGCAAAGTCCATCACCTCCCGAACCATTTCGGCAGGCAGCTTTCGGCTTACTTCCAGCAACTGCTTTTGGGCCGTTGTGTTCATAAGGGCAATCTACCCCGGTGCGGGCTTCCAGCAAGGCTAAACCGCGACAGACTAAACCAGGGTGTCGCGGCCCGGGCCTCCTGCGGGACGACTCTCTGGATGTGCGACGACGAAGAGCGCAGACGCTTCTGGAACAACGATCACCTCTCGCATTCGGAATGCTTTTGAGGTGTTCCCAAGAATCACATTCCAATCGCCTCTGAATACCCAGGCCCAGGCAGTGCAGTGCTTGTAGAGTGCGGCGTTTACCCTGGTTGTGCCGGTTCCGGTGAAGCAGGCGGTTCTGCTTCTAGCTTCTTCTCCAGATCTCTAACGCGGCGGAACAGCTCGGGCAGTTGCTGCAAGGCGATCATCTGCCGCTTGGCCTGGCGGTCGGGTTGGGCCGGGGTCCAGATCCATTTTTCGCCGTCCGGGATGTTGTTCATGACGCCGGACTGGGCGGCGACGGAGACGCGGTTGCCGATTTTCAAATGTCCGGCCAGACCGACCTGGCCGCCAAGAACGACGTAATTGCCCAGCTTGGTGCTTCCCGCGATACCCGCTTGCGACACGATTATGCAATGCTCGCCGAGCGTCACGTTGTGCGCGATCTGGACGAGGTTATCGATTTTGGTGCCTTTGCCGATGATCGTCGGGCCAAGCGCGCCTCGATCAATGGTTACATTGGCGCCAATTTCAACGTCGTCACAGATGATTACGTTGCCGATCTGGGGCACCTTGCGATGGACGCCGTCGTCGAGCACGTACCCAAAGCCATCCGAGCCGACGACGGTGCCGGCGTGGATTCGCACCCGATGGCCAATCTCCGTATCCGGGTAGAGCGTGACATTGGGGAAGATGTTCACATCCTGACCGAGCTGGGAGTTGGCCCCGACGTGATTGCCGCCCTGCAAGACGGAGCGTGGGCCGATGCGCACGTTATCGCCCAGGACGCAGTGGGGTCCGATATGAGCGGTTGGGTCCACGTGGGCGGTCGTCGCGAGGACGGCGGAGGGATGGATGCCGGCGGTGAAGGCCGGTTCCGGGAAGAAGAGCGGGAGGACTTTGGCAAAGGCGATGCGAGCGCTCGCCACGCGGATGAGGGTCTTGCGGCTGGAAGTGTGAGGACCGTCAATGATTATCGCCGACGCGGCGCTCTGCTCGGCCCGCGCAAAATAGCCCTCGTTCTCGGCAAAGGTGAGGTCACCCGGTTGGGCGCGGTCGGCCGGCGCGAACCCTTTCAGGACCAGCGCGCCATCTCCGGCCAGTTCGGCCCCGAGCAGTTTTGCAATTTCAGCGGCAGTATAAGGCATAGGCTGTTGACTTGGACATCGGCGGGGACTATAAAGGCCACGGCAGCTAATTCAATCTCAAGTTTGAGCCTGGCCAGGCACGTTTTAGTTGGCCAAACAAGAATCATACAAAGATAAACGAGCAAACAACAAAGACTGGAGTAATCAAATATGTCCAATAGACCCCTAAATGTCGGTTTAGTCGGCGGCGGCAAAGGCGCCTTCATTGTTCATCCCCATCAGAAAGCCATTCACTTTGACGGCACACGCCGTGTGGTTGCGGGCGCGCTGTTTCCCGATCCCAAGATCGCGCTGGAAGAGGCGGCCAACTGGCCTTACCCGATCAAGGGATACGGTTCCTACGACGAGATGATCGCCGCCAACGCCTCTCTCCCCGAAAACGAGAAGCTCGACTACATCCTCATCGTAACTCCGAACTTCGTTCACTTTGATCCGGCGATGAAGGCCATGAAAGCCGGCATCGCGGTGTTCTGCGAGAAACCCCTGTGCCTCAACCTCAAAGAGGCCGGCGATCTTGTGAAAGCCGCCCGCAAACTCAACGTCCCATTCGGCCTGGCCCACACTTACCTTGGCCACTGGACCAGCCGGCTCAGCCGTTATATCGTGCAGAGCGGGTTGCTTGGCGAAGTGCGCTGGGTGGATAGCTACTACATTCAGGGCTGGCTGGCCACCAAACTCGAAGCCACCGGCCAAACCCAGGCGGTTTGGCGCGTCGATCCCAAACGGGCCGGCGGTTCCGGCTGCGGCGGGGACATCGGCACGCACGCGCTCATGCAGCTTCGCTACGTCACCGGTCTGGACGTCGCCCAACTCAGCGCTCAGCTCGAGACCTTCGTCGAAGGCCGCATGCTCGATGACCACTTCACGATCTACTGCAAGCTCAGCAACGGCGGCAAAGCCCTGGTGCGCGCGTCGCAGATTTGCATTGGCCACAAGAATGACCTCGGCATCGAAATCGCCGGCACCAAGGGCACCCTCGTTTGGCGTCAGGAAGAGCCCGAGTCCGTCACCATCCTGCTGCCGGGCCAGCCCGACCGCGTGTATTGGCGCGGGGCGGTTGCGCCGGGCGACGGTTTCCTGCCCAAAGACGTGCCGGCCGACCTGATGGCTGAGCCGACGATTCCGCCGGGCCACCCCGAAGCTTTCCACGATGCCTTTGCGCGCCTGCACCGCTGCTTCGAAGCCGACGTGCGCAAATGGAAAGATGGGAAAGCCTTCGACTGCGACGGTGCCAAATACGCCAACGTCCAAGATGGCTGGACCGGAATCGCCTTCATCGAGACCTGCCTCAAGAGCAGCAAGAAGAAGGGCGCGTGGACGGCGATGCCCAAGGCGATCTAATCCCCGCAGGCATCCAATCAAAGGGACGGCACCCCTGTGCCGTCCCTTTTTTCTTGCTCCAACTCAGTTGTACATCGAGACGGTTTAGGGTGCCGATCATTCCCAATCCCAACCCTTGAACAGGTCGGCGATGGGGTAGCGGAAGCCTGGGAGCAGATGCTCGCCGTCCAGGTCGGCCCCGGAGCTCAGGAGTTTGCGGCGGTCGGGCGCGTAGCAAACTTCGACGCACTCGGTGTCCGGGTTGATGATCCAAGCGATCTGGGTGCCACTGGCGAAGAAGTCCTTTAACCGTTCGTCGATCTCTCTGCGAGTATTGTTCGGGGACAGGATTTCGACCGCCAGGTCCGGCGCGCCTGGGAAGAAGTTCCGGGAGTTCCGCTTGAAGCCCAGGGCCTGGAGCCGCTCCTTGCGGATAAACGAAACGTCCGGAGCGCGGCAGTTGCGGTTGTACATCCAAAAGCCAGTGCTGGAGTCCCAAACCGCGCCCAGTTTGCGCGCCTTTACAAACGCACACAAGGCCATCAGCAGTTCGGCGCAGATATTACCATGATAGGGGTTGTTCTTTGGACTCATAACCAGTTCACCATCCACCACCTCGTGGTTGCAGCCGTCCTCCGGCAGAGCCTCAAGCTCCGCTTCCGTCCAGACCTTCCGCTCAACGCTGGCAGCGGTTGTCATGGCCGCAATCCAGGCGGGGACAGACCGGCTGTCGAGTCGAATTGCGTTTCAGACGAACTCATTGATCAGGTTTTCGAGGAATTCCTGGCGGCCGCTGGTGTTGGGGGCCGAGTCGCCCTTCTGAAGCATGTAGGCTTCGAGATCCTTGAAGTTGGCCTTGCCCGCCTCGATCTTTGCCCCGATGCCGCTGTCCCAGGAGCTGTAACGCTGCTTCACGAAGTCAGCTAAGCGCCCGTCCTCGCGAATCGCTGTCGCGATCTTCAAACCCCGGGCAAAAGCGTCCATGCCGCCGATGTGCGCGTAGAACAAATCCACAGGCTCGAAACTCTCGCGGCGCACCTTGGCGTCGAAATTCGTCCCGCCGGTCGTCAATCCGCCCATGCCGAGAATGGACAACATTATCTCCGTCGTCAGATAAACGTTTGTCGGGAACTGGTCGGTGTCCCAGCCCAGCAACATGTCGCCAGTGTTGGCATCAATCGAACCGAGCGCGCCAGCGGCGATGGCCACTTCCATCTCGTGCTGCATGGTGTGGCCGGCGAGCGTGGCGTGGTTGGTTTCCAAGTTCAGTTTGAAGTCCCGCAGCAAATCGTACTCGCGCAGAAAATTCAGGCAGGCGGCGGCGTCGGAATCATACTGGTGCTTCGTCGGCTCCTTGGGTTTTGGCTCAATATAAAACTGACCTTTGAAGCCGATGGCGTTCTTGTGATCGACGGCGAGGTGCAAGAACTTGCCGAGATGGTCCATTTCGCGCTTGAGGTCTGTATTCAAAAGAGTGCTGTAACCTTCGCGTCCGCCCCAGAACACATAGCCGGCGCCGTCGAGGGTATGCGTCACTTCGATGGCCTTCTTGACTTGGGCGGCGGCGTAAGCGAACACGTCTGCGTTGCAGCTCGTGGCCGCGCCGTGCGCGAAACGCGGATGCACAAACAGGCAGGCCGTGCCCCAGAGCAATTGGACGCCGGTGCGCTGCTGTTCCTGTTTGAGCACCTTCACGATGGCGTCGAGGTTGCGGTGGGTCTCGCGAAGGTTTTTGCCTTCCGGCGCAATGTCGCGGTCGTGGAAGGCATAGAAGGGGGCTCCCAGCTTTTCGAGAAACTCGAAGGCCACCCGCGCGCGCGTCTCGGCCATTTTCATCGAGTTGGTGCCGTCCTCCCACGGGCGGACGGCCGTGCCCACGCCGAACATGTCGCCCAATTGGCCGCGGATCGTGTGCCAGTAGGTGACGGAAAACCGGAGATGGTCTTTCATCGGCTTGCCGCCGACCAATTCGGCGGCGTTGTAATGCTTGAAGGCCAGCGGGTTTCTGGAGTGCGGCCCTTCGTATTGGATTTTAGAAATGCCGGCAAAGAATTCTTTGGATTGCTTTTTCATGACTCAAAACGTGTCGGGAGTGAAGCTAAGGCTGCGACGCAACCAGAGCAAGCGAGGACTTGTCGCAAATTGTTGGCTCGGGTTTGAACAGAAGATAACAGAGAAACGAAGTGAGAATTGCTTCCCTCGGGCAATCGTTTCCGTTTGTCAGTCCCGGCTCTTGGGGGAGGCGGTCCTGAGCGGAGGGTCTTCCACCGCGGCTTGCGCCGGGGGGAGGGCCTCGGTCAAGAGATCGGAGCAGGAGCGGCGCAGGTTTTCCAACTGGCGCTCCTGGTCGGGGCTGAACGCCCCGAGCTTTTGGGCGTAGGTATCCATCCAGAGGGAGAAGCGTTCGAGGGATTTGGAGTCAAGGTTGAGGTTGTAATGGCCAGCCGGTTTGGACAGCAGGGCCAGGAGAACGCTGTTCCGAGCCAGCCCCTCGCTGACTTTCGAGAAGCCCTGGCGATAGCCGCGCTGGACCTGGTCAAGGAGGCTCGGTTTGCCGTAGTGGGTGAGGGAGTCGTAGGCTTTGGGGGCGGAGAGGTCGAACCGGGCAGCTTGGGAATCCTTCGCGCCTTTTTCGTGACAGGAAACACAGTGCTGATCGAGCAGCGGCTGGATTAAACGGTCGAACCGCACGGGCCACGAGCCTTCCGGCCCGGCGGTGATTCTCGATGGCTCACGCAACGACGCGAGAATCGCCTTGGCCGGGGCGGTCTGATTTCGCGATTCATGGCAGCCAATGCAGCCCACGGTCTGGCCCGGCTGAACGTAGGTGGCGCTGCGCATGGTCTGAACGGCCAGACCTTGGGCATCCAGGGCCTGGAAAAACAAGGTCACACCCGAGGGCACACGAAACCAAGCGGAACCGTCCGCTTCGACCGGCACCGTGCCCAAGACGCATTTGCCCGGGTCGTCCGCCGTGAGGCCCATGTTGGGAAAGTTCATGGTCGGATGGGTCTTGGGGGGAACGGCAACAATGCGCAGGTGCTTGACGTCACCGCGATTGGTCTGGTCCAGGCCGCGATAGACATCGCTGAGCAGGAAACGTCCCTCCTGCGGTCCATCCCATTTTGCCAGGGTGGGCAGGGTGGGCGGAGGCTCTTGCGGGCGGACGGGGATGGGGTACATGGAAGAAATGTTCGGGTCGCGATACAGCGGCTCAAGCTGGCCGGCGGCGTCGAACCAGAAAATGCCCATCTCCTTGGTCTGATCCGTGACCGTGTGCCAGCGGGACCATCCGGCCGGGCCCGGATGTTTTGCGCCCGGGTTGCCCCAGCTCACCAGATAGAACCGCTCGGAGAGCGGCCACGGGCTGGCGTAGGACGATTGCGGCCAGCCTTCGGCTTCGGGAAAACAGACTTCGGGTGTGAGGCGGGTGATCGGGTCAACGCCTTCGGTCCCGGCTGCCGCATCGAGCAGAACCAGGCTGCCCATGGTCTGGGAATGATGGCCGCTGGCGGTAAAGATGATTTTTGTGGAGTTGGGAATGTTGCGCGGCTCGAAGACGCAGTGCGGGTTGCGGGTGTAATTCTTATAGACCAGCCGCGCGCCGGTGCCGTCCGGGCGCGTGCTCCACAGGCTCATAAAGGGCATGTTATCCCGATCAATATAATCCCAGCGGGCGTAGAGGATGCTGCCGTCGTTGGCGACCGACGGCTCCCATTCGAACATTTCAAACGGAGAGATGGCGCAGAGGCCGGTGCCGTCAGGCTCCATCACGTGCAGGGTATAGACCGCCACCGGACGCTCCGGACCTCCGCCGCAGCGCACGTAACAATCGGGCAGGTCGCCTTGCGACTCCGTCTGCCTGGCGCTTGCGCGGCCGGCCTGGATGAACTGGCCGCGCCGGGTGGAAATAAACACAATGCGGCCGTCCGGGAGGTAGCGCCCGTCAAAATCGTCATACTTGCCGTGGGTCAACTGGCGGACGCCGGTGCCGTCGATGTTCATTTCAAACAGATGATAGAAGGCATCCTCGGGAACGTTCGCTTTGTTCAGTTTGTTAGTCTCGGCGGCGAGCTGCGGATAGTGCTTGCACCAGGCAAACAAGATCGTTTTGGCATCATAAGCAAGAGCCGGTCGCAGGAAACTGCCGGGTTCGTGGAAGGCCCCGGTGAGGCATTCCAGCACCGGCTCATCGCTCTTGAAATGTTTAAGGAGGTAAAGACCCCCGCCCGGACGCGACCACCAGCCGTAGTATTGATCGGACATGTGGTTGAAGCTGCCCGGCACGCGTTTGGTCACAAGAATGGAATCAAAATCCAGCAGCGGATTTGCCAAAGCCAGCTTCCGCTGCAGCCAGCGAGCCTCGAGGTATTGGGCCTTGCCGTTTCCTGAGCGAGGCACGGCCTCGAGTGCCGCAAGGCGGGTTCGCAGAGCTGATTTCTCTGAAGGCGCGGCTGCCGGATTGCGATCGGGCAGTTCTGCGAGCAGCCGATCACAAAAAACCAGCACCTCCTGCGTGCGCCGCGTCCAATCGACTGTCGGCGTATTGGTCTCCCGATGGTCCCTGGACCAGATCGAGACACTGCTCTGGTTTGCGGGGCGATGCAGCGCGAGGTTCTTCGCCGGGTCCGCCAGCCCAAAAACTTCAACCTCGTCCAGGTGCAGGTAATCTTTCCCAGGCAATTGAACTCGGACGAACCGGGCCAGACCATTCGTGATCTGCACCGCAAGGGGCTTGCCGTCGCTGAAGCCATAAAATGGTCGGCCGTCATGCCGGTAAACGGTCTGCCAAACCCGTCCATCCTCGGACAAGCCAATCTGAAGCCTGGCGGAGCGCTCGGCGCATTCGAGACGGTTCCAGATGATCACGCGCGCGACCGGTTGTGGCGCCCCCAAATCGACCTGCCACCAAGGCTGGTCTTGATGTTCGGTGTGGAATCCCGCGCCGCCGTCCTTCACGCCATCGCAGGCGCCGGCCGCATCATCGCAAGGGAGGATTGCCACTACATTGCTGGCAACCACGCTCTCTTCAAAGGCCAGCCAGTCGGTTTCGATCAACTGCTGCCAGGCTTTGGCGTCGGGCAACGAGGCGGACGCCGAAATGGCGCGCAGGGCTGGCGACAGCAAGAAGAGGACGGCGAAAACCATTGGTCCGCCAAAGAAGTATCTTTGAATTTTCATATATATTCCGGCTGACTGCGGTCAGTGCTCAATGAGAAATATCTGGGTTCCTGTCAGGTCCAACTCATGAAATGTCGCACGAAACGGTCCGTGTTGCCTCGGGGGCGGGGGTCAACGTGGTCCGGGAGGCGGTCGTAAATGCGGTAAACGCGATTCCAATAAACCTGCTTTAGGGCGTCGTAGTCGGGATGGGGCGCCGTCAAGTCGGCAAACAACCTGGCGAAGAAGACGAGTTCCTGTCGATACTTCTCCGGTTCGGGAAACAGGACTGCACCCGAGTTGACCGCGCCCTTCGCGTCCTCCAACCGCTCGACAAACGCACTCATCCGTGTGTGGTATTCCGCGCGCGGCAGCTTGACGACGCCATAACTGCCCCAGTCCGGAATGACCTCGAACAGGCGGTAATCGTCGGCGAACGCACGTCCTTTTTCACCGAAGACCTTAACGAAGAAATCCCCAGCCAGCCGATGGGGATCGCCGTCACGGTCCTTGAATGACTGCGCCGCTTCGAATAGCGACAACTGGTTCAGCATTGGCGTCATCGTAAAGCAGATGCCGCCCGAATAGGGCGCCGCCGCGCGTTCTTCTTTGCGCCGGGCGAACAGTCGCCCGAACCGGTAATGCGGATAAACCGCGTTCTCGCCTTCGGTCAGGCTGAAATCCCATGTTAGAATCTGGCGGGTCTTGGCGATGGCGTTGGCCCAGGGCCGCGCATCCTGTTCGCCCTGGGGATTGCCATCGCCGTTGAAACCCATGTTGATCGATACGACGGTGTTCGCGGGAAAATCGGGGAGACGCTTCAGAAGATGCTTCATCGAGCGGTCGGCGCGCTCCTTCGAGAACGCCCATGCCGTCCCCTGATCTTCCGGAATGAACTCGCCATGGCTGCCGGGTGGCATACGGATGTTGCCCCAACCGAAGAAGGGCGGCCCCCATGTGTTGAACTCGAT
>JBAXTC010000660.1:0-4474 GCA_037130375.1 Verrucomicrobiota bacterium
TCCTCTGTCCGGCTAAAACCCTTGTCAAAACTCAGGCTGGCCACGGCCTTCAAACTGGCCGTTCCGCTCAAGAAATTCCTCACCTCAAAACTGGCTCCTCATTACCACGGCATTTCAGATATCTCCAGCATGGAGGCCGCCGCATGAACTTTCCACTCTCCAGCAAGTTCATCGAGAATTGCTGTCTCAAAACACCTGGGGCACCCCTTCTTCGAGTATTCGCACCCGGTGCATCAAACCCTCTTGCGCGGCAAGCTGCCGCAGCCAGCGGGGCGGTTCATCCAGGTCCTCGAATGAGAGCCGGAACGTGCCGTAGTGCATCGGCACCAGCCAGCGCGCCCGCAGGTCTTTGAACACTTTGATGGCTTCGTCGGGCCCCATGTGCAGACTGCGGAAAGACTCCGGGTGGTAGGCGCCGATCGGCAACAACGCAATTTCCGGCCGGCAGACTTTTCGAATCTCCTTGAAACCATCGAAATAGGCGCTGTCGCCAGCGTGATAGACCCGCCGCCCCTGATGTTCCAGAACAAACCCGCCGTAGCCCCGATGATGATCGCGCAACACGCGCGCGCCCCAGTGTTTGGACGGCGTCAGGGTCACTTTCCAATCGCGCTGCGAAAAACTTTCCCACCATTCCAACTCGACCACCCGCCCGAAGCCCAGGTTGAGGGCCAGGTCGCCGACACCCCAGGGCATGATGCCGATTTTCGGATGCGGCAACCGGCGGAGCGTGGGTTTGTGAAAGTGATCGAAATGGGCATGGGTCAGCAGCACAAGATCGATCGGCGGCAGGTGCTCGATCTTCAAGCCCGACCGCTTGATTCGCTTTAGCAGAAACAGCCAGTTGGCAAAGTTGGGGTCGATCAGAACGTTGAGGTCGGTGAACTGGACCAGAAATGAGGCATGGCCGATCCATGTGATGGCAACCTGGCCGAAGCTCAACTTGGGGAAGGTGGGACGTTGAGGCTGGCCAGTGCGCCGGGTCAACAATGCCTTCCAGACCATCTCGCGAAAGAAGGTGCGCGGGTTAAAGTGCTTGGCCGGGGTTAAGTCCTTAAAGGAGCGCGGCAGTGGAAGCCGGGAGGTCGGAGGACGATAAGAGGCGCGTTTGGGCATGATTTGTTGATGAGCGTATGGATGCTGGATATTAAACCTCAACGACAGCAACCTGCTTCGGCACGACGAACAGCTTCCGATACTCGCAGGCGGCTCTTACGACTCGTTCGCTAAACATGGCTAATCATGGCTAATGACTTTGCGCACGGCGGTTGCAACGGTCAATCTCAAAGCTAGGAGAAAACGTGCCAGATACTAATTTGGGACCGGTCCCATCGTGGGGCGCCGCCGTCATGCGCGCAGTTCCCCAGCATCTTGCTGGACTGGGGCGGGACTACCAACCGGTGGTTCCATTGAACTGCGGGAGGATGCCAAGAACAGGACACGGCTCACGAGGTGTCAAGAAGGCCGACAGTGATCGGCTTGCGCGGTCTTCCAGACAAACCTTTGTGCGGGGCCATACTGCGCCCAATCTCTGGTGTCTTTGGCATTAATTCATGTGTGGACGATAGGTTGGCGCGAAAAATGTTGTAAATGCGCAGTGACATGATGCCGCCATTGCCGTGCATTGCAGTTCGGCTGGCAGTATCTGCAAACATTGAACAATCATAACCGATGGCCACAGTGAATTCAGATGTGAAAGACGGTCTGGGCTTGTTTCGAACGAGTGTGACCTCGGAGGGATGGCTGCCGGATTTGTATCGTCGCGCCGAACTCTTCCCGGTCTTGACCCCATTGCAGGAATCGCTGCGGCGAGTGGAAACCTCGCGCAACGGTAGCCTGCCCACTATTCTGGTGGCGGACGACGAGCCAGACACGTTGCGTTTTCTGAAGTCGCAGCTAAGCCTGCATTACAACGTGATCGAGGCCGTGGACGGCCAGGAGGCGATTGAAAAGGCGAGCCAGTTTTTGCCGGACATTATCCTGCTGTCCATGATGATGCCGGAGAAAGATGGTTTGCACGCCTGCCGGGAAATCCGCGAGCACACGTCCACCCAGAGCATCCCAATCGTCCTGCTCACGGCGCGCGCGGAGGAAGAAACCAAACTGAGGGCATTGGAAGCGGGGGCCAGCGATTTCCTGGCCAAGCCTTTCTCGAGAACCGAGCTTCACGTTCGCATCAAGAACCTGATCGAATCTCACCAATATCAGCGCAAGGTCTCCAATCAGAATCAGGTGATCGAGTCCGCCATCGAGCAGCTCAAGGAGACCGCATCGCAGCTTGTGCAAACCGAAAAGCTGGCTTCGCTCGGCCGCATGAGCGCCGACATCATCCACGAGATCAACAATCCCCTCAACTTCGCCACCACCGGCCTGTTCACTCTGCGCAACAAAGGCAAATACCTCGCCTCCGACCAACAGGAGGAATATGCGGGCATTCTGAAGGACGTCGAGGATGGGATCACGCGGGTGAAGAACATCGTCTCGGACTTGCGGATGTTTACGCATCCGAAAACGCAAAGTCGTGACGAGGTCGAGATCGCGGAGGTGGTCGGGGTGGCCCTGCGCTTCCTCAGCAACGAATGGAAGGACACGGTTCGGATTAAGCAAAAACTGGCCGAGCATCAGACCGTCTGGGCCAACAAGAACCAACTCATCCATTTGCTGGTCAACCTGCTGCAGAATTCACTCGATGCGCTGAATACAAAATCGTTCGTGGACGAGCAGCCGACGATTTGGATTGAGGGCCGTGTCGAGTCGGGCAAGAGCATCCTGGTCGTTCGGGACAACGGGACCGGCATTGACGCCGAGCATCTGGATAAGGTTTTCGATCCGTTCTTCACCACCAAAAATGCCGGCGAGGGGATGGGGCTGGGTCTGGGCATCTGTTACCGCATTGTGCAGGATTGCGAGGGCCGCATCTCCATCCGGACGGAAAGCGGCAAGTTCTGTGAATTCACGCTGGTATTCCCGGCCAAAGGGCGGCACGACACAGGTCAGTTGCACTGTCAACGCGGTTAAATGAGTTAAAGCGGTTAAATCGGTGAGCCGACGAAACGCCCTGGCGGCAAAGCACTATGCACAATCTGTACGACTACAAACGGTTTGCGATCCTCTACGTCGATGACGAAGAGCAATCCTTGAAGCTGTTCACGCGGGCTTTTCAGGATCAGTTCCGCATCCTAACCGCCACCAACGCCCAGGACGGGCTCAAGTTGCTGGAGGAACACAAGGACCAAGTCGGCCTGCTCATGACCGACCAGCGGATGCCGGGCGAAAAAGGCGTCTGGCTGCTGGAGAAAGCCCGCCAACTCCGGCCCCGCATTGTTTGCCTGCTGGTCACCGCTTACGCCGATATGGACGCGGCCATCGCCGCCGTCAACAACGGCGCGATTTATAAGTACATCGCCAAACCCTGGGACGTGCCTCAACTGGAAAATACCATCAAACGCGGACTGGAATTCTTCATGGTCCAGCACGAGCGCGACCAATTGCTCCGGGAGAAAATGTCCGTGCTCCACAACGTGATGATGACCGACCGAATCGTGAGCCTGGGCCTGCTCGCCGCAGGCCTCAGCCATCACCTCCGTAACTCCCTCGTGGCCGTCAAGACCTTCCTGGACCTCGCCCCCGCCAAGATGAAAGAGGAGAAAATGGACTTGAACGGCCTGCGCAACCCGGACTTCTGGAAGGATTACTACCACAACGTCCAGACACAGATTGGCAAGATCAACAACATGCTCAAGGATCTCTGGACGACTGCGGAAAAGCCCGCGTTCACGTTTTCCGACCGCGTCCACCTGCGCGACGTGATTGGGGAAACCATCGCGCTGCTTAAAGACGGGTTCGCCGCCAGGAATATCGAGGTGGACGCCCGCATTTCTGACTCGCTCCCGGCCTTGTGTGTGGACAAGCCGAAGTTTTATCGGCTCTTCGAGCTCTTGCTCAAAGATGAAGTCATAAGTTTGCCTCCCGGCAGCCGCATTACCCTCACGGCGGCGCTTACCCATGGCAGCACAGCCGATCAGCAGGAAATTCAGGTGCAGATTAGCGATAACGGACCGGGCATGCCCAAAGAGGCGCTCCGGCTGGTTTTTGATCCATTTGTCAT
Source organism: Verrucomicrobiota bacterium (assembly GCA_037130375.1). Classification (GTDB taxonomy): domain Bacteria; phylum Verrucomicrobiota; class Verrucomicrobiia; order Limisphaerales; family UBA8199; genus JAPLUA01. The sequence continues at coordinate 4,109 of JBAXTC010000660.1, forward strand.
CCGCAAAGACAGCCCAATGGATTACGGAATTCACCTGATGGCCTGTTATTTTATCGTGCATCACCACGCAGGCCGAATCGATGCCCGAAGCGAACCGGGGCAGGGAACAACCTTCACCTTGCGCCTGCCCATCAATCCCAGCCAAGTCCCGCCAGCGCAGGACGAACAGGAGTATCTCCAAAACGTTCTCTTGAGCGAAACCCTCTGGGAGAAGCTCATTCCCGGAGAATAAGGGGAGAGAGGAGAGGGCGGGAGACCCAGTCTCCAGGAGAATCTCCTGGGCCGCAACCGGCAATTCTCACTTTATCAGGAGGGTGGCCCTGCACGGAGTCGGAGACTCCGTGGACTGGCAGGTCGGAGACCTGC